>CAZXFU010000172.1:0-1504 GCA_964640345.1 uncultured Eubacteriales bacterium | reverse complement strand
CAATTTCATTTTCATGATGAATAGGAATATGATCTTCGCCGCCGGTATGTATATCGAAAACATCCCCTAGGTATTTTCGACCCATTGCCGAGCATTCCAAATGCCATCCCGGATAAGACTTCCCCCAAGGACTATCCCATTTCATTATGTGATTTTCAGGAGCTTTAATCCATATTGCAAAATCAAGCGGACTGCGTTTTTCATCATCAACCGCAATTCTTGCACCTGCTAATTGATCCTCTAAACTTATTCCGGACAAAATTCCATATCTATCCAATTTTGAAATATCAAAATACACACCTGTACTTGTTTCATAGCCATAACCATTATTTACAATTTCTTTTGCATATTCTAACATCTCAGGAATATGCTCTGTAGCTTTTGCAATAATCTCAGGCTTATCAATATTAAGTCTTTCAAAATCCTTAAAAAACTCTTCTGTGTACATCTTTGCAATTTCCCATGGCGATTTATTTTGAGTCCTTGCCGCTTTTTCCATCTTGTCTTCGCCCTCATCGGCATCAGATGTTAGATGCCCTACATCAGTAATATTCATAACGTGTTTTAATTCATATCCGTTATATTTCAACGCACGTCTTAATAAATCCATAAACAAATATGCTCTCAAATTTCCGATATGAGCATAGCTATAAACCGTAGGTCCACATGAATATATTCTTACTGTATTTCCCTCAAGCGGCTTAAATTCTTCTTTTTTTCTCGTTAATGTATTATAAAATTTCATATAAATCCCTCCATACCTTATCTATTCAATAATAACGCACCTATTTCGTGCCAAGTACAGACTCTTCTCACTCCTAATTTATCAAGCTCTTCTTTTGTTATATTTCTATTATGATATGCATCAAAAAGCAACTTTGTATTTGCATTTTCTAATATATTTGAAAGTTTATCATCTATCTTTACATCACATTTAACAATATTTTTGTTGTTGCAAAAACAAAACCTGCTCGGGTGTAAAAATGGTATTTTTTCGCATAAAAACTCAAACTTATTATGCAAATGATTCCCGCTTTTTTTAGGCACTTCACGGAAAACATACGCTGAAACAATGTAAACATCATATTGCTTACTTAATTCCTCAATAACTTCCACTGCATCATCTATAAATTGACAACCTTCAGCATAAATATTTTGCTCAGCAAGGAAATTATTCCATTCGTCTTTTTTCTCATCAGGTACCAGATCTTGCATATAATATCCCTTCACATCATTTTCAGTATAATTTGAGTCTAAAAATTTATTTAAAAGATATAAAAATCCACCTTTGCAAATAACATCGTCCATATCTATCATTATTGATTTCATGTCTTCACCACTTTCATTTCTTTATATTTGCTCATTAATTCTATCACACAATAGTATATATTTTCAATTATTACTACCAAAAATATTAAAATTCGTAAGAAAAAAGCACCGTGAAAAATCAGGTTCTATAATAAATGTTGGGGTGGGAAAAATCCACTCCAACATTTTTGTTTAA
>CAZXFU010000171.1:0-1537 GCA_964640345.1 uncultured Eubacteriales bacterium | reverse complement strand
TTATAAGGGCAACTACTCCTGAAGAGCTTGGAAAAAATATTGTGGTACAGGGCGGAACCTTTTACAATAATGCGGTATTAAGAGCATTTGAAAAGGAAATGAAAACAAATGTAATACGTCCGAATATTGCCGGTATTATGGGTGCTTATGGTGCTGCACTTTATGCTATAAGTAAAGATAAAGGGAATAAGAGTACAATTATAAGTAAAGAAGAGGTAAATGATTTCTCTGTTACTTCTAAAACCGTTAATTGTGGAATGTGCAGTAACAATTGTTGTTTAACTGTTAATACGTTTAAAGACGGAAGAAAGTTTATTAGCGGTAATAAATGTGAAAGACCTATAAAGAGAAAGAATACTGAGGAATGCCTTAATTTATATGAGTATAAACAGATTTTACTAAAAGAGTACCAGCCGAAATCCGGAAGTCGCGGAAAGATTGGTATTCCTATGGTACTAAATATGTTTGACTTACTGCCATTTTGGTATACGTTTTTTACAAAATTAGGTTTTGAAGTAGTGGTTTCGCCATATTCTACAAGGGATATGTATATTAGCGGTCAAACAACGATACCGTCTGATACCGTATGTTTCCCTGCAAAGCTTGTTCATGGGCATATTAAATATTTAATTGATGATGGAATAGATAAAATCTTTTACCCTTGCATGACGTATAACTTAGATGAGGGGTTAGGCGATAATCATTATAATTGCCCGGTTGTTGCATATTATCCTGAAGTCATTGAGGGCAATATGAAAGATGTTAAGGATATATTATTCATTTATGATTACGTCGGAATTCACAAAAAGCGTCAGTTTATGCGTAAAGTTACAAAGATACTGGATAAGTATTTTAAAGACATAACTTTGCATGAGGTAAAAATTGCTACAAAGGCTGCTTTCAGTGAATATGAGAATTATAGAAAGAAAATTGAAGAAAAAGGCGAAGAGATAATAAAGAAGGCCAGAGAGACAGGGAAACAGATTATTGTTTTGGCAGGTCGTCCATATCATGTGGATCCTGAAATAAATCATGGTATTGACAGGTTAATAACAGGTTTTGATATCGCGGTTGTCACTGAGGATTCGCTAAGCCCTCATTTAGAGAAGTTTAACACTTCAGTTTTAAATCAATGGACATTCCATGCAAGATTATATGCGGCTGCTAAGTATATTACAACACAAGCTGATATGAATTTGGTTCAACTTGTGTCGTTTGGGTGTGGAGTAGATGCTATTACTACTGATGAGACTAGAAGTATTTTAGAGAATGCAGATAAAATTTATACGCAAATAAAGATAGATGAAATTACAAATCTCGGTGCGGTAAAGATAAGACTTAGAAGTTTACTTGCTGCAATAGAGGAAAAGAAGGGAGGGTAGTTCAATGAAAAAGCCTACAGATAGAGTATTTTTTACAAAAGAAATGAAAAAGACACATACTATTTTAATGCCTATGATGTTGCCTATTCACTTCTCTATGCTTAGAAATTTACTGAGCGATGAAGGGTACAATGTGGAATTATTAACAAATGTAG
>CAZXFU010000170.1:0-1589 GCA_964640345.1 uncultured Eubacteriales bacterium | reverse complement strand
CAGGTTTGCCGTATTTACGTACTTTTTGTCCGGCAGGATAATTGTGTAGGCGCCCATGGGAACCAGCTGCTTTGGCTCACTGCTCAGCCCCAGACTGATTCTGGTGCTGCCCATGCAGAAGCATTCCCCGTCGGTGTAGCACAGTTCGCTTTTCCCAATGGCCCCGGTGCAGGCTCCTGTGCTGAGGTAGGTACCCCGGCCCTTCCGGGTAGAGAGCACCGGCGCGTCGTCCGATGTCAGGTTCAGCTCGTCATAGAATTGCCCGTCCCCAATCTGCAGGGTGTGGTTATATCCATAGAAGGTCTCCGTTACGGTCCGGCTCTCTGCCGTTACCGAAAGTGTCGGATACATGCTGCCGCCCCCTTAGAACCGGAACCGGGTTTTGGACGGCGGCGTGTGGGTCTTCTTCCAGTAGCTGGCGAAGCCGTCCACCGCCGAATTGAACATGGTGATTGCCCGGTTGTACCGGTCTGTCTCGTCGTTGGCGTAGTAGACCTGTGCCTGCAGGTAGTGGATGTACGCCTCATCGTATGGTGACGGCATGATCAGCCCTGTATCCATGGCCGCAGCGGCGTCGAACCCCGCCGACATAGACTGCTCCAGGAGCCGGTCAATCTCGTCTTTCCCCTCAGAGCTGCCCCCGGGGTTGATAATGGTCTTCTTGATGTATTCCTCCGCGCGGCTCAGCCACGTCACCTTCTGCTCCTGGGAATAGGTATTCCGGTTCAGTTCGTCCGCCTGCGCGATTGCCTGGCCTATCGTCATGTGCCATGCCTCCTTTGCAAAAAAGGGAGGCATGCCGCCTCCCTCTGATGTTGGCATTGCTTACTTGGCTTCCTTCACACCGCGCATGGACGCTGCGGTCTTGTCCGCCTTGTACTGTGCCTTCTTTGCCCGCTGGTACTCGTCGTACACATAGCGGGGGACCTTGGATGATTCACCCCTGGGCATCACCCAGGTTTTCCCATTGATGATGATCACCATGTTGGGGTTCTCGTCGCTGGGGTCCCTGTCAACGAACAGCTCCACAATGTCCGCGGCGCTCTTCGCCGTTGTCCCTTCCGCTGCAGTTTCTGCAGCGGCTTTCTTGGTCTCAGCCATGCTCTTTACTCCTTTGTGTCAGCAGGGGAGAGGGATGCATCACCTCTCCCCGCATAGATAGATTAGTTTGCCTCGTCGGTTGCGCTGTAGCTGGAGCAGCTCATGACACGCAGCACCCGTTCGGTGTACAGCACGGTCGCGCCATTGGTCTCGAACTTGTAGCCGATGGTGCTGAACTGATTCAGCGGGCCGCCTGCCTGCTCCTTGGATTTCACAATCATCTCAAGGCCGCCTTCCGCCGGGTCAATGACGCCGAAAGCGTCCTTGCCGAAGCAGTAGGTCGCATAGGTCACCGTGCCGGCCTTGTTCTTGTAGTCGTCGCCGCCCAGGATCGGGGCAAAGGTGTCTTCCACAAAGCGCAGACCGTGGAGCTCGCCGATTTCACCATTGAAGATCTCACTGGTGGCAGCGTACTTGTGTACGTCCAGCCAGTCCTTGTGCTGGCGCAGGTCAAAGGCGACACTCGGGTGAATCACCGCGTAGTATTT
>CAZXFU010000169.1:0-1622 GCA_964640345.1 uncultured Eubacteriales bacterium | reverse complement strand
ACCGTTCGTCGCATATGAGTTGATACATCCAATTGAAATATTCGTTGTTCAACTCTAGTTTTGTCATTAAATCACCCCTACCAATAGACTGATTCATTGACTACGTCAGAGTAAGAGCGATTATCTTTTTGGATTTCATAATCGCATTTTAGACGTTCATTTCGAACAAATACAGAATCATCCTCGTATTCGCCAAAATGCTCAGCAAAGTCTTCACCGACAGTATCTGCAATATCTTCGATAACTTCGTTTTGTTCATCGGCAAGCACTTTGTCGCCGTTGTAATAAACCAGACTAATCATGGTATGGTCAATATCATTGCCATTGTCAAAATCGTCGGGGGAAATAATATAAGGTATATCGGACATATCTCCCTCCTCTTTTTTTTCTTCGATTTTCTTTTCGCTATGCTCCGTATAATTGATATATCCCTCTTTATGAAGCTTAGTAGCATAATTAATAAGGTCAGGTTTCATCTCCACTGTTTTTGATTGTTTTTCCTCCCGCGTCGCCTCATTAACCGTATCATGTGACGTTGGTTCTTTTTTTACGGTATAAACTGTTTTTATGGAATCAATTTCCTCTTGGGTAATCTGCTTGTATCGTTTTTCAAGACAAAACTGTGCAGTGGTGGCACCAATGACAGCTCCTGCCAAAAATATAAAGGTTTTCATTACACGCTCTCCTTTCATTAATAACTTGAAAAATAATGGCAACACTCTTGAAACATGGGCTTTCCGTATTCGCTATAACCGCCCGCCATGAAAAATACACAATCATAGTTTGTTCGTTCCAAAAGTTCTTCCTCAACCAGTTTAACGATTTCAGATTTAACACAACATTGTTCAATTCTACCATTCCACATTACACTAAATTGGTTTGGTTGATAAATGACATCGTGTATTGTGTTTGGAAAACGAGGATTATCTACTCTATTGAGAATGACATCTATAACCAGCCTTTTGCCTAATTCAGTTTCGCCTTCAGCTTCACCCATAGTTACAAGAGCAATAAGATTAATCTCTTCTTGGGTTATCAAATATATCGATTCTGCTGTAGAGTCATGCACAGCTAAAATCTCAGATTCAGAAGTCACCACAGGTGTTAATTTCTGTTTAGTCGCGCATGCAGGGTTAATTCTAAAACTCAAAACGCCTACCGCAATAACGGCTATTGCCAATACTACAATTACTATAGAAAACATTCGTTTCTTATTCATCTTATACATAAGTCGAATCTCCTTGTGCCATTTTTTTCTTTTTTGTACGGAAACAATAATTACATTTTCTTCCAGATGTTGCCTTCAACATTAAAATCAAGAAGTATTGCAGATTCACGTTGTCCATCTTTGGTCTCACGTTCGACCTCAATAGTACGAAAATTTACGTATCCATCCGGACCGTCTTTTGTCCATCCAACCATTTGTCCGGCAGGTATACGAGGTAGATCAAGGTCATCTAATACTTCATTTAAAAAAAGGTGCCCACGAGTTTGAAGTTTATCATTGGCAAACGATTCCTGAGCATTAAGAAACATACGATTGAAATCATTATTAGTTTCATAGCAACGGCTTCGTTTGTCAAAATATGTTGCATAATCACTCTGAAGATTTGGATCTGCTA
>CAZXFU010000168.1:0-1683 GCA_964640345.1 uncultured Eubacteriales bacterium | reverse complement strand
GTGACATCTACACAGGTCCTAATGATAAGGTCTGTACAGTGAACGTGATGCCTTCGCAGGTCCGAAGAGGCATTGCCGACGGAAAGACACGGAGAGGAACGATATCAGTAATGGAATCAGTTATCACACCATTGATGGACGCAAGGATGGGAAGGTCAGTACAAGCAAACTCTCTGACTATTAACGTCTTGTAGGTGAACGAGCTGCCAGGAGAAAGCTACGAATATCAGAATATCAGAATATCAGTAGATTTTTAAATGGTACATATATACCAACTGTCAAGCATTTTCATTCTTATAACTATCTATATATTAACTAGTTATATAGTATATATATAAGGAAAGATAAAAACAGGTATACCTCTCGAAAAACTTCTGATATTCTGATATTCTGATTCCACTAGAAATATCGTTAACGATACAGCAACATAATCCACTAGTAGGCAACGAGTTACGATGCACTAGACAAAGCCGCCCCTACACCTCAAAGCCCTCAAAGGATATCAGAATACATCAAAATCCACCTCTCAAAGGCCTCAAAAGGGACGAAAACAGCGTCCATTCGATGGCAAAACCCTCCTCTTGGAACCGATTGACCAGCGTAATGGCCAGATATCCGAACAAGAAGTTTCATGAAATATGTGGCCAAATTGGGCATCGGGTAGGCATTTCGGGTATCGGATAGGCCCGATTGACACACTTCAGATGCAAGGGTAAGCATCACCTTCACCTCATCGACAACGGCGCGGAACGCGCCTCATACAAGAGGACTTGGCCAACGGATTCTTCGGACAAATACCACTTGCCTAGGAAAATCCATCTCCCCTGCCAGGAAAAAAGATTTTCCTAATCGGGAAAAAAGTGTTCCATTGAGTTTCGTCTCTAACGACTAAATTATATTTCTTGATGAAGTCCTCCAAAGACATATCAACATAGGGGTATTCTGCACTTACGTTTGACTCATTAAGTAAATTATCTTCTTGAATTAGTTTCCTTCTCTCTTCCGAAGACTTGCAATTTCTACTTTTAGCAAAGTATTCTTTCGC
Organism: uncultured Eubacteriales bacterium; assembly: GCA_964640345.1. GTDB lineage: Bacteria > Bacillota > Clostridia > TANB77 > RGIG9151 > RGIG9151. The sequence goes on along the minus strand of CAZXFU010000168.1, from coordinate 638 downwards.
TTCACTAGTGAATAATTCACTAATATCTGCCATATCTGTATATTTTATTCGTTTCTTACAGGTTTGCCTTGTTTGAACAAATATCCTCTGACCCTTTCTCAATGACAGCTTCCGCTTCTGAACCGGAAGAATTAGTATCGAGAAACAGTCTTTTCATGGTCATTGTTTTTCCATAAGATATTCCAGACGTTCATTGCGACCGTCCAGGTCGTCGGCATCCGTCTCAGCCGCATTGCCAATCAAACTACGTACTTGTGGGGAGAGTTCAGACTCCGACTTCAAGGGAATAGTTCCAGTTGTCGGTTTGTTCTTTCCAACAGCGGAGATGATGGCCTTTTCGATGAAGTCCTTCACATTGATGCCTAGTAGCTGGGCATAAATCTCCACTCCTTTGTACACATCACTGTCTATGGATATAGTGTTCATATAAAGAGTTTTTCAGTTATTCTTATTTGCAAGGTTAAGGGTTATTTCTGAAACAAGCAAGAGGAGCACGAGGTTACCAAAATTTTCACTTCAGCCCATTCCACAAGACGATACTTCGTTAGGGGCAAAACAATTAGATTGTTTTGGCTCGGACAATCGATTGTGTAGGGCAAAACAATCGATTGTGTGGAGCACTACGAAGCATTGTCTCG
>CAZXFU010000167.1:0-1710 GCA_964640345.1 uncultured Eubacteriales bacterium | reverse complement strand
TGCATGCGTTCATGGCTTAATCCTCCTGTGCGAGCACCTGCCGGATTGCTTCCATCTCTGCTTCTCCCAGGTGTCCGCTTGCTCCTTTAGGGATTTCCGTTTTTGCCGGTTTCTGGCGCCATGCGCCGCTTGAAATCCATTTGCCGAATCCCGGTATGTACCTGCCGTCTTCACGCTTCCAATCGGCCGCTGTAAGCCAGCATTCGACGTTTTCTGCAGCAAGGTCCATATCCTCGGCGCTGTATCCACCATCCCAGACTGTTTCAATGGCACTTTGCCAGGTGCCGCGCCTGTGCACTGGGTATTTCTCCCATACCTTCCTGGCAGCCTGAGCAATGGTCCTGCGCTCGCTCTGATCCTGCGACGACCCTTGCCCAACCTTTGCCGATAGCTCTTTACCTCTACCTTGTTCTTTACCTTGTTCTTTACCTTGTTCTTTTTCTTGTTTGCCTACCCTTTGCGTACCCTTTGCCGAACCTTGCGGCAACCCTTCGCCTACCTTTGCCGAACCTTGCGGCAACCTTTCAGCTGTTTCGGTAAGCCTCATGGAAGGCTCCGGGGAGGCAAGGCCCCCTTTCTTACCGCCCTTGGACATGCGCGCTGCTGTGTCCAGGTTTGGTTTTACCAGGGCGAACGCAACAGCAACTGTGTCGCTTAGGCCGTCCATGTCCGGCTCTTCCTGGTAGAGCGCATACCGGCAGATGATGTCGAAGGCGTCCGCACGGTCTGCCTTTTTCCGAATGCGCGACAGAGCCTTGAAGAAGCTCTCATAGAATGTGAATTGTGTCCGTGCCATTGCTAGTCCCTTCTTCCAACCGGTACCGGGCAAAGCGCACCGGTTCCCCGTACCGGTTATTGGTTGTCTCCGGCTCAGATGTAATGATGTATCCCTGCTTCCTCAGGTCTGATATCCTGGCCGCCAGACGATAGCAGCCATACTCGCTCGTTGCCTCTGCCTGCGTAATTGATCCGAAGTCCTGCAGGTGCCGCAGGATCTTGCTGCATTGCGAATCCTTCATTGCTACACCTCCTGTATCCTGATGCCGTGAATATAGAGCATCAGCTTCCGCTTGATTCGATACTCCGCGGTCCGATAACCTTTGCTGTCTTCTACGACCGTGCGCCCGCCTTGCTTGTAGCGGAAGTCTGCGACGTAGGCCAGCTGCTTTTCAATCACCTTGCCGCTCTCGTCTCTCTGGCTCGGGACCAGCACGTATTTCACTTGCCGCTCCAGCTCGCTGATTCTCCCGGCCTTCTGTAACAGCTTCAGCTGCTGCCAGCGGGAAGCCTCCCGCTGGCTGTCGAACCGAATGCCATCTATCGTTACTTTGCGGCTGTGGTACTTGCTCCCGCCCATAGGCTAGAATGGGAGCTCTTCCTGGTTGTCTTCCAGGGGCTCAAAATCTGCTCGATGCGGCTGTGCTGCCGGCTGTGGAGATCCTTGCTGCGGCGCACTGCCATTGTCTTCCCGCTTGCCGCAGAAGTAAATGCTTGCCGCGTTTATCTCGTAGGCAACGCGTTTGTTGCCGTCCTTGTCAGTGTATTTCCTGGTGGCCAGGCGCCCAGTCACAACCGTTTGCTGGCCCTTGTGGAAGCACTTGCATACCATTTCTGCCTGATTGCCCCAGGTGACGCAATCAAGGAAGTCTGTCTCTCTGGCGCCGCCATCTGAAGCAAAGTCCCGGTCGCAGGCAAGGGTGAAGCTCGTTA
>CAZXFU010000166.1:0-1715 GCA_964640345.1 uncultured Eubacteriales bacterium | reverse complement strand
GTAATACGCCAACCCCGGAACGTATGGCAAAAGTTATTACTGATAGCAGAATAGCATTTCGTAAGTGATGCTTATCGTTAAACAGAAATAGCTCTATTGTCACTAAAGGAAACAAATATTGAGCAAAGTACGAAGGTTCCAGAAAGAAGGATGCCGACCTATCATTTCCGACTAATGAATCCACATAGCTTGAACTGTCCCCATAAATAATAGGCAGGAAAGTGACGATTCCTGGGATAGTTACACCGGCAACAATTCTGGCAATTTCTTGAATAACAAAAAAAAGAATGCAGATTATGGCGACTTTCTTATAATAACGGTATAGTGTATCTAGGTCACAGAATATACATCCAAATGCAAATAAAATGGAATACAAAATTATTCGTAATGGCATCGCATGTGTCACGAGAACAGCGGCCAGTAACACATAGCATAGAAAAGCCGCATATCCTTCTGGGAACCTAATTTTATAACCTCCGCTAGTAAAACAAAGAACCCCTCCCACAATCACACACGATAAGGCTCCCAAATCTACTGGCCCTAGCACATAATAAGCTGACAGTATTGGATATAGGACTATAAGAAATGAGAATAACTTTTTAAGCATACTACTATCGCCAGATGGCTCCCGTCCCATCAATCATATTATTAATTTTGATGTTGTCAACTTTACCTTCTCTTAGTTTTAATTGTGTCTCCTTGGAAATCGTACAATCTGTTCTAATACAAATTCCGTTGATGGTGATGATAGATTTGTCATTGGCCACCAACATATTGTAACCGGTGGTAGTAAAAGCACAATGCTGGATATCTACTATGTTCAAAGATATCATGGACTGAACAGTTGTTCTGATAATATTAGGTATTCTTTTTAATCCTTCTATGTGAAGTGTCTGAATGCTGACCCTTGAAAAACCGCCTAAATCAATCAAAGACGATAAGTAGTTATAGCCTTCTATATTAAGTTGAGTAAATGATGCCATTGTATTGTCTCCACGAATAGCACCGGTTGTAGGTATTTCGTTGATCTCTCCCAACCAGGTATTATTTGATATGTAGATATTGTCGTATACACTTCCGCTGTCGCCTTGAGAAACCTCTTTTTTGAAGTCGAAAGCATAGCCTGATGACTCGTAAATACGGATGTTCCTAAAATTATCCGAGACATAACATTGATCCAAGTATCCGGTCGGATTATCGCCTTGTTTTTGATCTTTTAAGGAAATGTAACCGAATGCTATATATGATTTACAAATTGTTAAATTTTCATAAAGGCTATAGACTGACCGCTGACATGCAATAGCTACAGAACGCTTATCCTTTGTGCTTTGCTTGTTCTTGTAAGACAACTTTAAATCCTTAATATGGTTCTGCTCAAAAACCTTAAGGATATACTCATTGTCTGCACGCTGACATATACATGTCATATTGCCGTCTCCATACAAATAGACAGGAGATTCAAAGCCGGCGAATAGTTCTATTGGTTGGTCGATATAGTATGTGCCTTGAGGCAAATAAATATGCTTTGGATTATTATTGTTTGCGGGACAAACCTTTAGTTTGATAAGGTCATTAATCACGATACTGCAGTCATCATTGTTATTAGGTAATATACCATAGTCTCTGGCATTAAAGTATGAATCTGCAACCGAACCTTTAAATCGACAATTCTCGAAATGAGGATAAAATAGTGTGGTATTGTTGAATACAATTGT
>CAZXFU010000165.1:0-1737 GCA_964640345.1 uncultured Eubacteriales bacterium | reverse complement strand
ACATAGAAAGGATTTCTTTTTCATCAGTTTACACAGTTTTTTCTACATACTCGATTTTAATTTAAAAGGTTCACTTATTAAGGGGTTATAGTTTACGGCTATAATCCCTTAATAAAATTAGAAGATTTTTATGTAATAGGAAATTCCTTTTCGACTTCATTTTCTGTAGTTATTTTCAATTCTTTACATTTTACGTATAAGTCCGACAACTTTTCCGATAATAGCGACTTCTGTAGCGATTATTGGCTCCATGGCTGAGTTTTCAGGCTGAAGTCTTATATGATCTTTTTCTTTATAGAATGTTTTTACAGTGGCTTCATCGTTTAATAAAGCTACAACAATTTCTCCATTATTAGCAACGGCTTGTTGCTTTACTATTATATAGTCACCGTCGAATATTCCAGCTTCAACCATACTTTCGCCTTTTACTTTTAGCATAAAAGAGTTGGCTGATGTTCCGACAAAATCGGCAGGAATAGGGAAGGACCTTTCTAAGTTTTCAGAAGCTAATATTGGTGTACCGGCAGCAACTTTTCCTATTACCGGGACATTTACTATATCATTTTCGCCAACAATATCGTTTATTGAACTTTTTATTCTTAAGCCACGCGATTTTGAATCTGCTTTTTCAAGTAATCCGTTCTTTTTTAATGTTTCAAGATGAGCGTGCACAGTGGAAGTGGAACTTAGTCCTACGCCTTTACATATCTCTCTTATTGACGGTGGATAGCCGTTTTCATTCATATATTCGTTAACAAATGCAAGAATTTTTTGCTGTTTGTCTTCGCCTTTTTTACTCATTTATATTCCTCCAATCATATACATTATATCAAAAGGTTGTTTATAATGCAAACATTTGTTCAGGAAAATGTTAATTTTTTTAGGCAATAACATAATATATAGTAGGGCTATATGTCACTAGGTTTAATTTGACATTAAGTCAATAATATAGTATATTTTTTCTGTGTAAGTAGGAGAAAATTATTTACAAAAGAGAGGAGAATTTTTTTAATGGAAGAAGACAATATATTTATTCGTATTGTGTTTTTAGTATGTTTGATTTTAATTAATGCCTTTTTTGCTGCTTCAGAAATTGCAATTATTTCATTAAATGATGGGAAAATAAAGAAAATGGCGGAGGAAGGCAATAAAAAGGCAAAACAAATAGCAAAATTAGTGAGTGAGCCAAGTAAATTTTTGGCTACGATTCAAGTTGGAGTTACACTTTCAGGATTTTTAGCCAGTGCGGTTGCTGCCGAGGGTTTTTCCGGTAGGATCACAGAAGCTTTATATCCTTTACTTAATAATATTGTTTCACAAGATATTTTATCTGCAATTGTATTGGTTATTATAACTTGTGTGTTATCTTATTTTACTTTAGTTTTTGGCGAACTTGTTCCAAAGCGTTTTGCAATGCAACATTGTGAGGCTGTTTCAATGTTTGTAATAGGCTTTTTAACGGTATTTGAAAAAGCTACGAGACCATTTGTAAAATTCTTGTCTTTTTCTACAAACGGAATTATAAAATTGTTTGGAGGAAATCCTAATGCTACCGAAGAAAACGTTACTGAAGAAGAGATTCGAATGATGGTGGATTTAGGCGAGGAAAAAGGTACGATAGAAGTCGGCGAAAAAGAAATGATAGAGAATGTATTTGACTTTAATAATATTACTGCAGCAGAGGTTATGACGCACAGAAAGGATATTGTAGGTATTCCTCAAAATGCTTCTTTAGAA
>CAZXFU010000164.1:0-1743 GCA_964640345.1 uncultured Eubacteriales bacterium | reverse complement strand
TAGCCAAGCACAGAGAGGAACAGAACGCACGTAGCAAAGCCTATTATCATGCACATATAGAAGAGAGGCGTGAAAAGGGCAGAGCCTATTGGTGGAAACATCGAGAGGAACTACTTGCCAAGCAAAAGAGGAACTACCACGAGAACAAAGAACAAGTGCAGGCGAAACTAAAGAGGTATTACGACAGCAATAGAGAAAAGAGACAAGCCGCATGGAAAGCATATTATGCTGAGCATAAAGCAGAGCATGCTGCATGGTTAGAAGCCAATAGGGAACATAGATTAGCATACTGTAAGAATTATTACATGACCCACAAAGAGACTATATTAGCGCAGCAGAAAGAGCGTAAGAGACAAAAACGCATAGCCAAGCAGACGCAGCAGCAACTACAACAACTACTCGAGCAGACTATTGCCAAGTACAATCAGTTAGAGCGCACCACTATCCGCAACGAGGAACACCGCCTGCAATGGGGATATGATATGCAACAACTACGATACAAGATTTACCAACTACAAAAACGAATAGCAGTTTAATTTTTAACAACAAAACAATTATGAAAGTACGTATTAAAAAACTAAATGAGAACGCCGTTATCCCTGCTTATGCTCATGTAAACGACGCAGGGCTTGACCTCACGGCGACAAGCAAGAATGTCGAAGGTAATCGAGTAATAACATACGGCACAGGCTTGGCGGTGGAAATACCAGAAGGCTATGTTGGTCTTATATTTCCCCGAAGCAGTAACTCGAAGAAAAATTTATTATTGACGAATTCTGTTGGGGTGATAGACAGTGGCTACAGGGGAGAGATAATGCTTAAATTTATGCCCACGTTAAGTTACACAAGACCTAAAAGGTTTCTAAGAAGACTTGAATTTATATTTTGTACACACGTAAAATCCAAGAAAGACGCTATTATTACCAGCACGTTCTGTGATGATAAATACGAATATCAAGTAGGCGACAGAATTGGACAACTAATCATTATACCTTATCCGCACATCGAGTTTGAAGAAGTAGATGACCTCACTGCTACCGATAGAGGCAAAGGCGGATATGGTTCAACAGGTAAATAGAAACGTATGGAAGAACTGAACACACTCTACAATCAAGATTGTCTGTTAGGTATGCAGCAGTTACCCTCCGAGAGTATAGACCTCGTGGTAACTGACTGTCCATACCGTATTATTGGAGGTGGTTGTAGTAAAGATACTAATCCTGGCGGCATACTCAATAAAGAGTATATGAAAGGAGCAGACGGTAAGACCTATTACAGAGACACAAAGCATGTCTCCAATGGCGGTATATTTGATGACGCAGTAGCCGATGTTCGAGCAGGCAAAATCTTCAAGTATAATGATATTGATTTCTCTAAGTGGTTACCCGAGGTATACCGAGTACTCAAAGACCGCACGCATTGCTATATCATGGTCAATGGTCGCAACCTTGCACAACTACAGATAGAGGCAGAGAAAGTCGGGTTTATCTATCAGCAGACACTCGTATGGAGAAAAGATAATGTGGTAATGAATAAGTACTATATGAACCAACTCGAGTTTATTCTCATGCTCCGCAAAGGTGCTGCCAAAAATGTCAATGATATGGGAATATCCAACTGCTTGTCTGTTCCGAATATCATCGGGAAAGGTAAAGACCATCACCCAACTGCTAAGCCTGTGGCTCTCATGTCTGTATTTATCCGACAGAGCAGCAACAAAGGAGACATAGTCTTAGACCCATT
>CAZXFU010000163.1:0-1825 GCA_964640345.1 uncultured Eubacteriales bacterium | reverse complement strand
AAATCCAACTCTTTTTTTTGACTGAAATTAGTCAACAATTACTAAGATGTTAGCTTCAACATCAGCTGTATTGTAACCTTCAGCATCGCTGTTAGCGAATGGAATTACATATACATAACCTTCTTCTTCAACTTCATTTCTTAAAGTTGAGAAAGTAACTTCTTTAATAGCTCCGCCTCTTGCATCGTATACAACTACATCTTCGTCAAGAATAACATCGCCAAACTTTGTTCCTGGTTCAATTTCACTATCTTCGTCATCTTCATATTCGAGTAATAATTTTTGTGTATCGATAACTCTGAAGTTAGCTTTTGTTGTTCCTTTTGAAACTACAGCTTCTACATATCCCGGACAGTTAGATGTATCAACTGGAGCTGCTACATTTCCACAAGTACAACGTGCTACTGCTGTTTTATGTTCATGAGTAGGAACACAACTGTTTGTACCATTATTTGAGCATGTTCCATTGGTAGCAATTGTTCCATCACAGCCATCAACACTGTGTACATATGAACAGTTAGATGTGTCAGCTGGAGTTTCTACACTTCCGCAATCACACAAATCTGCTGGTGTATGTGAGCCAGATACTCCTCTTGTAGAAGCTTCTGTTGCTGATTTAATTCCAACAACTAATTCTGTATCAATACCAGTTTCAGCAACTTCTTCAGTAACAACTTCTGTACCTTTTAATTTCTTAAATGCCGGTAAATCAATCAATAAAGCTGTAGCTTCAAGTTTAGAACCGCTTAATTGATATTCAACAAACATCTTTTCCATATCAAGTACATAATTATCTGTTAAAGATTTAGCTTCGAAAGTTTCTGCATCAGTTGCATTTGCTAATAATAAATCAACATATTTCTTTGTTGTAGAACCTTTCTTTTCTTTGTAATCGTCTGTTACAACGATAGCATATTCAGAATCAGATGTAGCATAATCAGATTTTTCAACTAACACACATGTTAATGTCTTGCTGTCTTCTTCATATACTAATACAGTATCCTGTTGTAAAGCTTTTCCGCTATTAACAACATTCTTAACTAAGATTTTCCAATCTTTAGAAACGTCTGCATCATCATCACCATTTGAATCTTGAAGTGTAAATACTGCTGTTGAATCAGAGAATACTTTTCCTGCGATTCTTTGACGATCATCGTCAACTTCTGTGTTTGCAAGAACTTTGATTATTTCATAGTCGCCATCAGCAATACTTGTAGCATCTGCATCATCAGTTCCATCTATTGTAATTACACTAAATTCGTCAAGTGCGATTTCGCCATTTGCATCTGGAGAGAATACGATAAACTCGTTCTCTAAATAATCAACATTGTCCCAATCACTATCTGTGAAATCTTCATCTTCGTCATCATATACGAATTTGTAATTTCTTGATGTTGTTCCATCTGCTAATAAAATTCTTGCTTTCTTATAGAATGTGTGAACATCTTCTTCATCGTCTTCTTCGTCATAAACCTTTGTAACGATACCGAATACCCAGTTTTCAGAAGCTTTTTCAGAAGCCATTAATACATATTCGCCATATACGTTTAAGTATAATGTTACGTTTTCACCGATTTGATCATTTGCATCGCCTTGATCCTTAGCATCACTAATCTTATCGTCTGTGAATAAGAATTCACCTGTTACATCTCCCATTGAAGAGTAATACTTTTCTCCGTCAACAGTCATTCTTAAGTCAGTCTTAGAAACTCTTGTGAGTTCTCCTTCTTTCTTTGCACTTGATACATAAATTGTTTTTATTGTATCATTTGTCTCTGATTTGTAGTAGTATGTTAAAACATCTCCGGCTTCGATGTCTTCAAGA
>CAZXFU010000162.1:0-1835 GCA_964640345.1 uncultured Eubacteriales bacterium | reverse complement strand
GCGGAATGATCGTCGAGCGCACACAAACAGGTAAAATGGCCGCGCGGCAAAATCCCAACTTCCGCGATGGACGGCCGAAAAAGTTTACACCCGCTCAAATAGATCTCGCAATGGAGCTCCTGTCTTCGGGTAAAACCTACCGCGAGGTCGAGGCCATGACAGGCATAAGCAAGAGTACATTGATAAGAGCGCGCCGCAAGGAGATATAGAATAGGCCGAAGGACATTTGCTCCTTCGGCCTGAGTTTTTAAATTCGTAATTGAAATATGATTCGTTAATAAAACTTTTGTTCCAAATTACAAGTTGCTATTTTACCACTGTTTATCCTCATAAGGCGTATCTTCAAAGCCGTCGGTTTTAAGATTTGTCACCATACGGTCGAGCTTATCCTTCCACATGTTTTTAAACCATTCGGTGTGACCAAACCTCTTTACGAGCGTGGGGCTGATTGCGTAGTAGGTGCGGATGAATGCTCTGCCATACCAAGTTTCCGCAAGAGTGTAGTCACGGTAACGGCGCAGTGTCCAAACTTGGGGACAGTCATAAGAGCCATAAACGGCAGTAGCAACATAGCAGCCGCCTTTGACTTTGCACTTGCCCATTTCCGCATTAGGATATTTGGCTTTTATCATGGAGACTATTTCTGCATCTGTGTTTATGTTATACAGAGCTTCCCCACCGGCTGCTGTAACATTAACCGATGCCCCTTTATCAAGTAAAAGTTTAGCGATTTTCCTTGCATTGATTTGGTCTTCTTTCTCTTTAAATGTCTCATGACAAACATGCCATAGCGCTGTCGCTCCGGTTGTTGCCTTGGCGTCAATTTCCGCTCCTAAGTCTACAAGATATTTAACTGCATCATAATTAGCGAAAGTTGCGGCATTTATTAATAATGTTCTTGAATAAAAACCTGCAGTAATTTCGATAATGCGTTTTACATATTCCTTTTCGCTTTCTTTAACTGCATATTTAGAAGCGGAAACAACCTCGTTAGCTGAATCTTTCACATTAAGTGTTCCTAAAAGAACAACTGCTTTTCCCAAATAGCCAACGGCGGACTCGGGGTTTTTCTTTATATACTCATCGAGATAGCCCACTGAATCTTCATATCTACCCGACTCCAAGAGAGTAACTGCTTTTCCTAAATAGCCAGCGGAAGACTCGGGGGCTTTCTTTATATACTCGTCAAAATAGCCCAAAGCAAAGCATAAATACCCACTCTGCAATGTTTCACGAGCCTTTTCAAGAATCTCTTCTTTGGTCAAATCTTTACATTGAACCGGAATAATGTTGGCTATTGACTCCTCATAAGCTGCAATAACCTTATCTATCATATTGTAAGTGACGGTCAGGGAATCATTCTCAATAAGTTGGTTTCGATCTACGATATTGCCATAGCCGTTTTTTGTTACATATTCCTGCAAATGCGTAGTCGGGACAATCGTGCCTTTTTTTAATCCGTTAATATCATCCATTATTTCGAATATCAACTTATGGTGTTCTTCGTTTGTGTTGTCATAGTTATCATCTATTACAGATACACCTTTTATTAACGTATTAAAAACACTTTGTCTCTTGTCTTTTGTCTCCGCTTCCAACAATGCTGATTTCACTTGCGCATATGTACTGTAAAAAATAGCTTCAATATTGGTCGGATCATTTTGCTCAACCAAATTATAGTATTTTTCAGTTTCTTTCCAGTCCTCTTTTTGTTTGGCACGGCGGGCATTAGCAAGGCACTTTTGTACAAAAGCAGAATTGTCTACCTTAACAGTACCTTGAACATCGACCGTACCTTCGATCATCATCTTTTTGGCCTCTTCAACCGAGTATTT
>CAZXFU010000161.1:0-1856 GCA_964640345.1 uncultured Eubacteriales bacterium | reverse complement strand
CGCCCTTCGGTGCTCGCTCCAAGCGCGGAGGAATGCAGTGAGCTCGAACTCAAACTGATGGAATGCAGCCCGATAAGAGTTGCGAGCTCCATATATCGGGATAATCGCAAAAAGAACCGCTCGGCGGACACCCTTCGCGTTCGTTGGGAGCCACGCCGACCATCGGATTATCCCCATGGGGAGTTGTCCACATCATCGGCCGAAGCCGAGGCTGACGAGCCTACCTTATACGACTCTTTGAATAGTCTGCAGGACCTGCTGCTGACGAAACCATTCACGGACATCTACCAGTGGAGCCACGTTGTCAGAGATAGCTTTAGCTGCCTGCGGCACAGTTTGTTTGAACTGGCCAGGGTGCTCGAGAAGAAAGACTACACCGGCGCCGAGTACGAACGGTGCGCCGCGGAGGTGGAAAGCGTCTACCAGGGCGACGACAGCCCCTACCGCCGGGGCGACCAGATGGCATTCGGCAAATGGAAGCGCGAGAGCCTCGACGTGCAGGGTGAGCTGCACTCGCTCGTGTCCATGCACCTGAGGAAGCTGCTGGACGGCGACTTCCTCATCCCCGACAAGAGGCACCTGCCACGAGACTTCCGCCGCATCCGCGAGAAACTGGCGGCGTTCGTCGACGAGGAGGAGATAACGGACAAGATGCTGGGGAAATTCCACGTCCTCTGCAACTTGGTCGACTACACAGGCCGCCGGTTCGTCGCCCTCAAACGCGCGCCGCTGGGCAAATATCTGTTCAACAACCGCAGGACCTTGCCACCCGACGCCATCCGGGAGTTCTTCTCGTTCCTCAACATCTGCAACCTGGCCTACGCCGAGTACGACGCCGCCAAGGCCGCGGAGGAGGAGGCACGGAAGCAGGCTGCTGCCGCCGCACGGGAAGCCGCCGCACGGGAGGCGAATAGAATTAAACTTCACGCAGGGCCGAACGCCATCAGTCCCGTAGGGCCTATCACCATCAGTTCCGTAGGGCCGAACGCCATCGGTTCCGTAGAGTCGCGTGGTGACGCCGCGGCGACATTGCGATCCTTCATTAAGCCATATCCGGATGACATCACAGAGGAAAAGCCGAACGCCATCACTTCCGCAGGGCCGAACGCCATCGGTTCCGTAGGGTTGAATGGTGACGCCGCGGCGACATCGCGATCCTTCATTAAGCCATATCCGAGCGCCGCGGAGGCTCCGAAGCCTGCCGCCGGGGAGTTGCCGCCGGAGGCCTCGTCGCAGGGTGAAGCGGCTGGCCGTCAGACGTTCGAGGCCATCCCGCAGGAGTGCAGGCAGGCGATAGAGAAGACGCTCACCCGGCAGATGCGGCTCAACGACGGCCGGATACTCAACTCGCGGAAGCAGTTGCAAAAGGCCGCGCAGGCGATAGACTGCACCAAGGGCGCGCACTTGGCCATGCTGATGATGGTGGGCAAGGAGGTGAAGGCGGTGAAGACCGGAGCGCAGATTACCGACTTCGTGAGGACCCTGATAGGGCTCGGCGAAATACTGCCCATGGACGATAACAAGCTGAGGAAGCTGACGAACGGAATGTCGAAGAAAATCAACGGCTACATGTCGGACGGGAAGAAGTACAACAAGCTGCCCGACAGTCATCAGGAGTGGAAACCCGCCGACCGCAAAATCGGTAATTCCATCTTCGAGGCCTTTAGGCAAGCGGCGGAGTGAGGGGCCTCACTCAACGTCTCAATACCAAGGCAATTATACACTTTGGCAAATTCAGGCTTAAATATCTGTGTTTACGTTATTCAAGCCGTTTTCAAACGTACCATCAGATTCATTAGCGTCGGCTAAATATATTTTATTTCGATTCAAGTCCTTGACAAGGACTGTCTCTTGTC
>CAZXFU010000160.1:0-1889 GCA_964640345.1 uncultured Eubacteriales bacterium | reverse complement strand
GGAGTGATGAAATTTGTATAAAGAGCTTTTAGAAATTGTTTCTGATAAAACGAAAATAAAATATAACGAAATAATGGCACTGCATACCAGCTTTAAAATAGGTGGACCTGCTGAATGTTTTGTCGTTGTGAATTCTGAGAGTGATTTTATACGAATATTAAAATATTCAAAGGAAAACAATATACCGTTTTTTATAATGGGGAATGGCAGTAACTTATTGGTATCTGATAAGGGAATTAAAGGTATTGTTATAAAATTGGATAATGAGTTTAAAAAAGTAGAAAGTGAAGATAATTTTATAACTGTAAAAAGTGCTTGCAGCATGAATGCCTTGGCACAATTTGCATTAGAAAAGTCGCTAGCGGGTCTTGAGTGGGCTTTTGGTATTCCGGGTACAGTTGGAGGAGCTGTTTTTATGAATGCAGGTGCTTATGGCGGGAATATGGAAGATGTGGTTTTTGAGACAACATATTTAGATAAAAATTTTGATGTGTGTGTTTTGAATAAAAATGAACATGATTTTGAATATAGAAATAGTGCATTTAAGTCAGGTAAGATACCGGGAATAATTCTAAGTACAAGGTTAGAGTTAAAACCGGGAAAAAAGGAAGAAATTTGGGCAAATATGCAAAAATACATAAATGCTAGAATAGATAAGCAACCGCTTGATTTACCGAATGCAGGAAGTGTTTTTAAAAGACCTGACGGTCATTTTGCGGGGAAGTTGATAGAAGATTCGGGGTTAAAAGGCTTTTCTGTTGGCGGGGCAATGGTTTCAGAGAAGCATGCCGGTTTTATAGTAAATAAGGGAAATGCTACTGCAAAAGATGTCAAGGAGCTAATAAAATATATACAGAATAAAGTTAAAGAAAATTTTAATGTTGATTTAGAAACAGAAGTTTTGGAGGTGGGCGAAGAATGAGATTAGTAATTGTTACAGGTGTCTCTGGTGCTGGAAAAAGCCAAGCGGTAAAAGTTTTAGAAGATATGGATTTCTTTTGTGTGGACAATCTTCCGCCGATGATAGTTCCGAAGTTTTTGGAAATTTGTAAGATGTCAGAGGATAAGATTGAAAATATTGCATTGGTTATGGATTTAAGAGCAGGGAAATTGTTTGAAAATACAGTTTTTACAGCACTATCTGCGATTGAAGATGCAGGATATAAATATGAAATATTGTTTTTGGATGCATCTGACGCAACTTTGGTAAAAAGATATAAAACGACTAGAAGACGTCATCCGCTATCGCCGAATGATAGGCTGGAAGTCGGCATAAAAAGAGAAAGAGAGAAGTTAGAGGCAATAAAAAATAAAGCAGATTATGTAATTGACACTTCTAATTTAACAACTAAAAAGTTAAGAGAACAGTTACTTGATATTTTTGAATATGGCAAGAAGTTTGAAGAACTGTTTATTGGTGTAACGTCATTTGGGTTTAAAAACGGTATACCAAATGATGCGGATTTAGTGTTTGATGCAAGGTTTTTGCCAAATCCTTATCATGTTGATTCGTTAAGAGAGTTTACAGGAAGAAATGAAAAAATAAAGGAATATGTTATGAGATTCCCGGAAACGGAGATACTTATTACAAAGATAATTGATTATTTAGAGTTTGTCATTCCTGAATATATAAAAGAAGGGAGAACTCAACTTATTGTCGGGATAGGTTGTACCGGCGGTAAACATAGGTCTGTTGTTATAACAGAAGAGATTACAAAACGGTTAATCGAGCATGGACATAGAGTTCAGATGTCTCATAGAGATATCACAAAGGAATAGGGGGAATTTTTATGTATGAAAATGATGTTATACAAGATGTAGGAGGACGTTCAAAATGAGTACGTAGAAAAGTTTGTGTAAACTATCACAATCCTTTCTATGTAAAGAAC
>CAZXFU010000159.1:0-1920 GCA_964640345.1 uncultured Eubacteriales bacterium | reverse complement strand
AGTATAAGAAAATTACCTTTAGGGCAGGCAAAGGGTCTGCCAATTAACGAAAGGTAAAAATCATGACCAAAAAGAAAAATGCAAGCTATCACAGGTTCGACAAAGCAGAGCGAGTCGTCATCGAACATCGCCTTAAAAAGGGTTGTTCATGCAGAGAAATTGCAAGTGAGCTTGGGCGATCACCTTCCAGTGTCAGCTACGAAATCACAAATAATCGAGTTGTTTCGAATGGGGCAAAAAAGGGTGAAAGAGTTGAAGAGTTGCCTGAAGACGTTTGTCCTAAGCTGCTAACTTTTCCTCACGTTTGCAATGGGTGCAAACAATGGCATTATCACTGCTCAAGGAAATTTAGGTGTGAATATGACGCAACACGTGCACAATCACTTGCAGATGAGACCAAGGTATCTTCAAGAAAAGGTGTGGACATGGATGAGGAAGAATTCGAGTACATAATCGGCATAATAAGGGACGATTTGTCGCGCGGCCTTTCTCCAGCACAAATTGTTATGAGCAGAAAAGACCAGTTCAACGTTAGCCCCTCAACGATTTATAGGTGGATCGAAAACGGATATGCAAATATGAGTGCTATGGAGCTAAGACGAAGGTGCAAATATAAAAATCGTCAACACAAGCTTGAAATAAAGCCTACCGCTCATGGACAATCGAGAAGTTATACGGCTTTTTCATCACTCGATCCTGAAATACGGGCAGGAGCTTGCGAAATGGACACAGTTATAGGGCGAGCACAGGATTCTCAATGCTTGCTAACATTGTACTTGCGACCCTTCAAGTTTCAGCTTGCGTTATTGCTGCCTCAAAAAACTACAAAGGCAACAATAAAAGAGCTAGACGCACTTGAATCTGTCCTCGGCAAAGATTCATTTTCGGCATTGTTCAATCCAATACTTACCGACAATGGAAGTGAGTTTGCAGACGTTGAAGGAATCGAAAAAAGCGTCTCGTCGCAATCAGAAAAACGGTGTTCGATTTATTACTGCGACGTTCGCCAATCCCAGCAAAAAGGATCTTGCGAGAGAAATCACTCTGAACTTCGAAAGATTCTGCCTAAAAACAGAGGAATTAGCTTTGACCGCCTAACCAAGAAGGATTGTTCCGTTTTGATGTCTCATTTGAATTCTGAACCTCGAAAAAGTCTAGGCGGATTGTGTGCAATAGATATGTTAGTTGCCGCTCAAGGAGACACTGCGAAAAAACTGTTGGAAGCCTATGGGATTGAAAAAATCCCGTATGAAAAGCTGATTATGTTGCCTAAAGCGATTGAAATTACAAGAAAAGAACGAGGCGAAAAACCTCTTATGATTTAGAAAAAAATTAACATAAAACCCGACGAAATAACTGTTCGAATAAGTCTAAGAACGCACTCGGACGGCATAGAATCCGTATGCTCTTAAACCTATCCGAACAAAAATAATGTCAAATAAGATCCCAGCAAAGTCCAAAATTGAGAAAAATTTTTTAGTCAAAATTGTTCGGTTAACTGCAAGAACGCTTAAATGCTCTAAAGTGTTCGGTTAACTTTGCGATTCAACCGCCTTCTGAATTATATGCAATGTATAAAGTTTCAGATTTAGATGATTTATCAGTATATCCAAGTTTTTTACATTCTTCGACATAGGCATTAAACTGTTCTAATGACATTCCGTAAGCATCAAACGAAAAGAATGTTGTACTATCGGTGCTATCGCTTTCTATCACTTTAACATCTGGCTTTGGGATTTTGTTGCCGAGGTCTGTTTGCGACCATTGTAAGGCTATCTCTGTTTCTGCCTCGGTAGAATACTTTTTTGAACTGTAATCATAATATACTGTATAAACTTTATCCTCATCGATGTACTTAATGGTAGCAATATCAGGATCGACCAAGTCATAGTGGTTAAAATTGTCTACATAATAGGAACC
>CAZXFU010000158.1:0-1927 GCA_964640345.1 uncultured Eubacteriales bacterium | reverse complement strand
CCAGCCTTTGTCATCGCTTAATCGATTCATCCGCATCGACAGATGCGGGAATAAGAAGGAGTATAAATGTCGGTTCCATTATCTAAACGCAAAGAAGGCCAGCTAACCGTCATCACAAAAGCCAGAGATCTGAGGATATATACGATACGGGTGTGCTGTACCGAAAGCAACTTTCCAAAAAGATATAGATGGTGTATCACGAATAACATCGTCAGCAAGGTCAACGAAATAACGGACTCAATAATCGCGGCGAATGAGGTAAAAGTGGAAAGCGCCTCTGATAAGACAAGACGTCTTGAGAGGCAAAGAACAGCACTCGAACTGACATCGGTATTACTTGACAATATCGGCACTGCTTACGATGTATTCCATTTCAAATCGAGCACTCTGGAATTCTGGACAAGGCAGATTGTAGATGTCCAGAATTTGCTCAGAGCGTGGATAAGGTCAGACGCGGCGCGATATTCAAATATTTAGACAACAGCTGTATATTGAGTCTCCGAATGTCGGCAACGCCAACAACGTCCGGCTTGTGTCACTTTTGGGCGCGAACAACAATAACAATGCCAACAACACTAACGGAGTCGCCCCAGACTTATAAAATCAGCATAGAGTAATCTTTGAAGATGAAATCGTTATTTTAATAAGGGAGCTGTTATCTATCCTGCAAGGTAAATATAACTGTGAGGCGGTTTGTGCCAATGGCGCAAGTACCACTGTAACCACGGTTCAGAAAGAATGTTGTAGCTTTGAAAATCTATACGAAGCTATGAATAAATGTAAGAAAAATGTCATGTGGAAGGATTCCACCGCCGGATTTGTTAAGAATGGATTGAAGAACTGCTTAAAATTGCACGAAGAACTTATGTCGGGCAAGTACAAACTGATGCCGTATTCAGTTTTCGTAATTCACGAGAAGAAGACGAGAATTATAGCATCGACCAAAATGAGAGACAGAGTGGTTCAAAGAAGCCTGTGTGACAACTATCTATATCACGAACTTACTAAAGGGTTCATTTATGACAATTGCGCTTGCATAAAAGGCAGGGGCACAGACTTTGCGAGAAACAGGCTTAAACGCCACATGCAAAGACATTTTAGGAAGTACGGGCTTAACGGCTACGTCTTGAAGATAGATATTCGAGATTATTTCGGTTCCACACCTCATTACGTGGCAAAACAAGCGGTAGCGAAACGGGTTGGCGATCCGTGGGCGAGGCAGATGGTGTTTGATGTGATAGATAGCTTCCAGTATTTATCTCCAGATAAGGGTATAGGCCTGGGAAGCCAGATATCTCAACTTGTACAGCTATCAGTTCTGGATGATATCGATCACGAAATCAAAGAGACTCTAAAGATAAAAGGCTATGTCCGGTATATGGATGACTTTATTTTAATTCACGAGTCGAAAGATTACCTGAAGCATTGCCTCGAAATAATAAAATCCGAAATCGAACAACTAGGACTTGAAATTAATCCGAACAAGACGTGAATCCAACCGCTAAAGCATGGCATTAAATTTCTCGGTTTTAAGTTTTATCTTAACGATACCGGCAAAGTAATAATGAAGCTGCAGGCCGGGAAAGTAGGAAGAGAAACCAGGAAGCTGAAAAAGTTAGCGAGAAGTGTTGATTATAGCAAATTTGAAGAATGCTATAAAAGTTGGCGGAATCATGCGAGCAAAGGAAACAACTACCGTTTAGTGCAAAGGGTTGATTCTTTTGCAAGGGAAATGGAGGAATCACATGAACATTCATATTCAGATGGCGTTGCTGCGGGCTGAAAATGCAAAGCTGCAGACTGAAAATAAAGAACTATCAGATGCACTTGTTGAGCTTGCCGAGATGCTGGCAGATCAGGAAGATGCGCTGGTTGAACTTGCAGAAATTACGGAAGGAGAGGAGCAAAATGGCTAGAATTTACTACG
>CAZXFU010000157.1:0-1937 GCA_964640345.1 uncultured Eubacteriales bacterium | reverse complement strand
AATAGCTTACGAAATAGTTAAACAGCAGAGACGAGAAAAAGCAAGATTAAAAATGGTATTAGAGTTAAGAGAAAAGAAGTTAAAGGAAAGGGGTGGGAGTAATGGAAATAACATCATCAATAAAGAAACTGCAAATGGCATTACTGGCAAGGAACAAGCAAGTAAAAATAAATACTAGAGAACATTATTTAGAAGAAAGCAATAAGATGATAACTAAATATATTGTTACTACACCTGTGAAAAGTCGGAACAAAAAAGGCGAATTAAAAATAAAAGATGAGTCTATATATGAGGGATACTCTAAAGTAGAAGTATTAAAGCACCTTGCCACAATGTATAAGGAATTAGGTGATGCAAGTGGATAAGTTAACAGAGAAGCAAAAACGATTTATTGATTATTATATAGAAAAAGGCAATGCAACTGAGGCAGCAATATTAGCAGGATATAGTGAAAAAACGGCTAAGCAAATAGGAAGCGAAAACCTTGCAAAACTTGACTGCTACATAAAAGAGCGACTTAAACCTATTGAAAATAAAAGAATAGCAGATGCAGATGAAGTGTTAACATATCTTACCAAAGTAATGAGAGGCGAAGAAAAAGATGCGTTTAATTTAGATGCATCTTTGAAAGATAGGAATAAGGCTGCTGAACTGCTAGGGAAAAGGCTTAGACTGTTTGTAGACAAAGTTGAGCAAGAAAATACAGGGAACATTACCGTTAATTTTGCAATACCTAGGCCAAAGAAGGGCGAATAAAGATGGATATTACTGTTAATTATGTACCAAATAGCAAACAGGAGATATTCCACTTATGCGATGCTGAAGAAGCTGTGTATGGCGGAGCAAAAGGCGGTGGAAAATCTTGCGGGCTAGTTATGGAATGCCTTGCTTGGGGGTTGGAAAACGCAGGAGCTGACATGTATTTGTTCAGAGAAACTTTTGATGATTTGGAGGCAAACTTAATAAAAGAATGGAAAGAAAAGGTGCCTAAAGAGTTATATGAGTACAACGAGGGTAAACATATAGCTACTTTAGTAAATGGTACAACAGTAAAATTCAGGTATATAAGTAGTTTTAAGGATGCCGAGAGATATCAAGGTAGGAGTATGGACTGGATAGGTGTAGATGAGTTGACCAAGTACGAAGAGCGTTCAATCCAGATATTGTTATCTTGCTTAAGAAGTGCAAAAGGGTTTAAACCTAGATTTAGGGCGACTTGTAATCCAGGCGGTATAGGCCATACTTGGGTAAAAGAACGATACATAATACCTACAATGTATGGTAAGGAAGAAATTATCGACAAAGTAACTGGCGGTAATATTGCTTTTATACCTGCCACTGTGTATGACAATACAATACTGGTCGAAAATGATCCAAGATATGTAAAGAGATTAGAAAATTTGCCTGAAACAGAAAAACAAGCGTTTTTATATGGAAATTGGGATATATTTGAAGGCCAATACTTTACTGAGTATGATAGAGAAATACATACTATAGATCCTTTTATAATTCCAAAGCATTGGAAACGATATATAGCAATGGATTATGGTCTAGATATGTTGGCAGTATTATGGATAGCGAGAGACACTGAAGGCAATGCTTATGTATATAAAGAAATACATAAATCGGATTTAATAGTATCTGATGGTGCAAAGAAAATTTTAGAAGTAAATAACGGAGATGATTATGAGTATATATACGCCCCAAGAGATCTGTGGAACAGGCGACAAGAGACAGGGCAAAGTGTTGCAGATATATTTTATGAAAATGGATTAATGCTGACAAAGACAAGTGTAGAAAGAGTGGATGGCTGGTTAGCAACAAAGTAATGGTTAAAGGTTATAAATACAAGAGATATAAAAACAGGCGAACCTGTTAAAACAAGTAGATTAAAGATATTTAGGAATTGCATAAATTTAATTAAGAATTTACCTCAA
>CAZXFU010000156.1:0-1947 GCA_964640345.1 uncultured Eubacteriales bacterium | reverse complement strand
TATTATCATAGATTACAGGGTTATAATTTTTCTTCTCAAGAGCTTTCTGATCGTCCGAGGAGTAGTTATAAGCCATTCTCGCACTAACATTTCCTACAGGGAAGCTGAGCTGACCACCCATTCCGTTACTGTTAAGGAACATAGGAGCAATTCCACCGTAAGCATTATCAATGATAGTAGCAATCATAGATGCATAAGCACCAGTCATTGGACTATAGAAGCTCGTAGCCTTACTTCCGTTACTCTGAGTATAAGTAACTTTCTTGAGATTACTTATAGTATAGAAGTTATTCCCTATAGCGCATGTATTTGCATCCTCTAACTTTCCACCCGTCTTCGCAACTGTATAGTTATAGATGAAGTTGCATAACGGTCTAGTAGCCCTTAATTCAGAGAAGCCACCTCTCATATCAAAGCCATCTCCGTTTGGAGTAGTTCCATGTCTCTCAGAATCGAAGAAAACAGCTACATCATCAAACTCACTCTCCGCAGCATAGGACCAAGCTGTAGATAATAATTCATCTGTAGCCGTAGCTCTTATTCCCGCAGGAACCACTATAGAAGTAGCAACATCTTCCTCGCGAATGTCAGAAACCTCTGTTTTCGTAAGATCAGCAGTTGTGAAAGCACCGTTCCCATTCTTTTCGTAGACAGCAATATAATCCTGTTTGTAACTTGAATTTGTCTCTGCATTGAAACAGCTTGAAGCACTTCCACCACCAAGAACACCCTGAATAGTAACATCATTAACTGTAATCCGAAGTGTGTTTCTGACATCCACATCTCTTTCAGGATTAGCTGCTGTGGTTTCCTTCATCGTAAAGGAGACCTTTAAAGTCTCGGCACTAGCATCTTTAGTCAGGATAAGTGCCTTTATATGGGATGCTTGAATTGAGATTACATCTTCTAGAGAGAGATTGCGCAGATTAGAGTTGTTTTTGCAAAGATCCTCAACCCCGGTTGTAAAAAGCTCTGCTGTCACACCATCCGGAGCTCCCGCTAAGTAGAGAACCTGATAGTAGCTAGATGAAGTTACATCATTTTTGGTAATAGAATCCACAATCTGGGAACTGCCCCCTTCTGAAAGAACATAACCTATTCCCCCTAGAACCGCACCCGCATCTCCTTTAACCTCACCTTCATTCACGGTTAAGGTAATATCTGTATTAGTAAAATCCGCAGGAAGCCCAGATAGGTGATAAGCGTCCCTGAGAGAAGATAACTTTAAATCCCCGTCGACTATATTATTGGCGCTTGTAATTTTATCGAGCTTGAAGTACACTATATCAGCTGCAGCATCACTCAACTTTCCTTTCAGTGCGTACCCATGTTTTCCAGTTCTTACCTTCACTTCTTTTGTAGTCTTATCAGAAAGAGTCGAGCACTCTGCTGTAGAATCACCATCATCAATAAAATTAAGAACCTTAGAATCATATTCAAGCTGATCATTAGAGAGGAAGTTACCTTCGGCAGCCACAATGATGTAGTTTGCTTTAGCAGTAGCAACATCATCGGTTCCTGTCTTTTTTCTTCCCCCCGCAGAACATACATATAGTCTATGACCGTTAGCTATAAAAGTAGCAGCTTCGTAGAGCTCCGGGTAATCACTGCTAGGCTCACCGAATGTGTTATAAAGCTGAGATACGCTTGTAACTAAAACCGGTCGACCGTTAGCCGGTCCCTTAGGGGACTTAACAACCGTATAGCCTACTGTTCCTGTTGATAGTTCTGTTGCTGTCACCGAACTCTCATCATAATTATTTATTTGTAAACGATAGGAATCCATTTAAATTTCTTAACTCCTCGAATAGTATTCTATCTAAATTAGTTGATGCAAAAATATCGTGTTTTTGCAACCCCTACCAAGTCAATCCAACTAATGAGTTTTTGGCTGTATCTTCACTTTCCTTCCTAGTTGTAAAAGTAAGAGTTAATTTAACAGAAGAG
>CAZXFU010000155.1:0-2076 GCA_964640345.1 uncultured Eubacteriales bacterium | reverse complement strand
CTGTTCCCTTACGGCCCTGCTCGTGGGATCCATAAGCTATGTTTTCTGCGGATACACCTTGTATGCCGGGTTTGCCCACCCTTTCTTCCTCAACCCGATGATCTGCCTGCCGCTCGCGCTCTTGGGGCTCGAGCGCCTGCTCGCCGGGCGCGGCCCGCTGCCCTTCATCGCGGCCGTCGCGCTGTCCTGCGTCTCGAACTTCTACTTCGCCTACATGATCGCCCTGGCCGTGCTCGTCTACCTCGCCTGGCGCCTCTCCTGCAGGTTCGGGGCGCGGCGCCTGCGGGGCACGGCGGCAGACCTCGGGCGGGCGCTCGGCGCGGGCGCGCTCGGCGTCCTCGCGGCGGCGTGCGTCCTCCTGCCCGTCGCCCTCTTCTTCTTTCAGGGCGCGCGCCAGGGCGTGTCGAGGGGATTCGACCTTCTGTACGGGTTCGACTATTACGCAGCGTTGCCCGGCGCCTTTCTCTCGTCGGGCGTGGAGCTGGACAACTGGGCGCTTGTCGCCGTAGGCCCCGCTTTCGTGCTTGCGCTGATCTCCCTTTTCGGCCGGCGCCGAAAAGACACGGCGGTGAAGGCGCTTGCCTGTGTAGTTCTCCTCCTGCTCTTCCTTCCCGTTTTCGCATACGTCTTCAACGGATTTTCGAAGCCGTTGAACCGCTGGGTGTGGGCGTTCGCGCTTTTCGCCGCCTGGCTCGTCTCGCGGCAGTGGGATCTCCTGGCGGCCTCCGTCCGCGTGAAGGCGCGCAGGTGGTGCATCGTCCTCGTCTGCGTGTACGCCGTCGCGGCTTTCCTGCTCTTCTGCTCCTTTGGCCTCGAATGCTCCAAGTCGGCTATCCGGCAAATTTGCTCGCTGCTCCCGGGATTTGCCCTGTCCCTGGCGATGCTTCTCGCGATTTCCCGCTCGGGCAAACTGCGCGCCAGGCGGTTGCTGCTCTTGTCCCGTTGCGCGGCATGCCTTGCCCTGCTCGTGGTCGTGGCGAATGCCGCGATGTATCTCTCGCACTACAGCGGGAGTTTTCTGACCTTCGACGAGCTGTCGCAGAAAGCGGGGGAGAACCCCTACGCGAAGCTCGCCGACAAGATGGAGGCCGAAGGGGAGGGCGGCGAATTCGCCCGCGCCTCGTGCCGGTCGCATATCAACGAGCAGGCGACGCAGGGGATCTCCGCCGTCGGGTACTACTGGAGCCTCGCGCAGGGCGAGCTCGCGCGCTACTGGTCCGAGCTTTCCATCGTGCCGAGGGATTTGGGAGGGGGCTTCACGAGGTTCGACGACCTGGACGGCAGGAGCGCCCTGAACGCGCTTTCCGGCGTGCGCTACTTCCTGGCGGCGGGCAACGAGGCGTTGCCGAGCGGCGCGAAAGAGGTCGAGGAGAATTTCTCCGGAGACCTGGACCTCTACGAGGACGCGCAGGCGCTGCCCTTCGGCTACGCCTACGACCGCGAGCTGGACGCCGGCTGGTACGGGCAGGCGGGCGCCCTGGACCGCGAGCAGGGCATGCTCGAGGGCGTCCTGGTCGAGGGTTCCGAGGCCGGCTCGGGCGGAGGCGGGGACGCGGGCGAAGGCAAGGACAAGGATGAAGGCGGGGAGAGCCTGCCCGAGGCGCAGCCCGCTTCGACGAGCCGCGACGTGCCCTACGAGCTTTCCTGCGACAAGGACGTGACCTGCGAGGGGAATTCCTTCACGGTGAAGAAAGCGGGGGCGAAGATCACCCTCTCCTTCACGGGCGACGCGGATGCGGAGACGTATCTGCAGATAAGCGGGTTGCGGACTGAAGGGAAGTCCAGAACCCTTCCCATCGAGGTGTCGTTTTCATCTGGCGTATCGGACAAGTTCACGTACTACACTCCAGATGCCAACTACTATTACGACCAGCACGACTTCCTCCTCAACGGAGGCTACGGCGAGGCGCCCCAGACGTCGGCGACCATCACGTTCTCGAGGAAGGGCGTCTACTTCATCGAGGACCTGCGCGTGGTGTGCCAGCCGACCTCCGGGCAGGCGGAGAGGCTCGACGCGCTGCGGGCAGACAGCCTCTGCGACGTGGACTTCCACAAGGCGGGCGACTCCGCGTCCAC
>CAZXFU010000154.1:0-2083 GCA_964640345.1 uncultured Eubacteriales bacterium | reverse complement strand
CGTTTGAGGGGCGTGTGCTTATGGCGTACGGGTTCAAGTCCCGTCACTCGCACCAGCTTAATGTGTTGTAAAAAAACTTCCCCAAATAGTAAAAACCTCATATATTTAATGATGTTCAAAATTCGTGGCAGTAGGTTCTTTCTAAATACTAACGTAGTTAGAGAATCTTTGCGTGAGATGTACATCTGTGTGAAATCGCAGTGTTACATCTGCATCTTTTGAGTATATGAGGTGTTTGCTATATGAGGGAGTTTTTTGCATTCCTTTTTTTGTTCCTAAAAATAACATTGACTAAAAAAAATGAATATAGTAACATAAAGAAAAGAGGATGTGATACGGATGAAAAAACTTGTAGTGGGACTTGCTATTGTGACTGGCTTGTTTTGTTTTTCGGGTGCAAGTACAATAACTGAATCTGCGGATACACTTAACAAAATGAAAATATTGAATGGATATGAAGACGGTTCTTTAAGACTTGAAAATAACATAACGCGTGCAGAGTTTTGTGCATTATTGATAAATATGTTAGGAATAAAAGATTTTGATGGGATTAATAATAGATTTTCAGATGTAAAGGAAAATGCGTGGTATTTTAATGCAATAAATAAAGTGGCTGAACTTGGCTTTATAAACGGATATAAAGAGGATGGAACTTTTAGACCTTCGAATAATATTACTTATGCTGAAAGCTGTGCGATATTAGTTAATTTGCTTGGATATAATTCGGAATTGGAAGGCAGTTGGCCCGTAAACGTTACCAAAAAAGCTGAAGAATTAGGGATTGTCGAAGGACTAGAGAATATAGAAGCTTCATATAAAATGACCAGAGGAGAAATAAGCGTAATGCTTGTAAATAGTATGAATACAAAGGTAAAAGCAAATGAATAGAACGGAATATGATGAGATTCGTGCAAATTTAATAAAAAAGTCATTGGAGAAAGATAAAACAGATGTTTATATACCAAAAGATAGAAGAAAAGGTGAAGATGGTATATTAAAGTTTATAAACCTTATAAGTTTTCTTAGTTGGGGAGCTTTCTTTATTATTATATCCGTAATAACTAAGGCCGGTAGGAGTGTGGCGTATATAAATGCAAATGATATGTTTTGGCTGCCGGTAAATTTTTGGAAGAAAGATTTGCTAAATATTGCATTATATATTACTTTTGGATGTATTTTTATTTGTGCAGTATCTATAATTCTCAATTTCAAAAGAAAAAGAAGAAGAACGGATAGAATAAACAAGTCGTTGATTATTTGTGAAATAGCCAGTTTTATAATTGGTATGTTTTTGATTTTAAAATTGTATTAGAAGAAATAGGTTAATAAAAAATACTTTTTTAGTAACCTATTTCTTCTAATACAATTTTAAGGTTTTGCAATTTCAATTGAAATACCTGTTAAATCAACATGGTTTGTGTATAAACGACTTTTTACAGTTTCTAATGCAAGTGACGGCATATTGTTTGACTCGCTTAAATGAGCCAATATGAAGTTTTTAGTGCCTTTTTTAATTAAATATTCAATTGTTTCAGCTGAAGTTATGTTTGAGAGGTGACCATAGTTTCCTAGTATTCGTTGTTTTAATAAATATGGATAGTTTCCTGCGTACAACATATCAACATCATGATTTGACTCTAAAAGTATAGTTTTACTGTTTTCAAATGATGAAAGAAGTTGAGGTGTAATATGACCTATATCAGTTGCAACAGTGACTTTTTCTTCATTATACAATAAATTGAAGCCGCATGGGTCTACTGCATCATGCGGGATTGGAAATGGCAATACTTTTATATTACCTATGTAAAAAGTGTTTAGAGGCTCAAAGTCATTTTTTAGTGACTGAGGTATCTCTAAAGACACCAATGCTTGCCAAGTTTTTTTACTTGCATAAACAGGAATGTTGTATTTTTTACAAAAAACACGGACACCTTTTATATGGTCTGAATGTTCATGTGTTATTAAAACACCATTTATTTCTTCTGGCAATATATTCATATTTTTTAATGCTTCAGTTAATCGTTTTGTTGAGACACCTATATCTATCAATAGTTTTGTATCATCATTAAAAACATAAGTGCAG
>CAZXFU010000153.1:0-2168 GCA_964640345.1 uncultured Eubacteriales bacterium | reverse complement strand
GCAAACCTGAGCGAATACGGGGATATCGAAGCGAGCTTCGAAAGCACCGGAGACGTGACATTTACCCTGTGCCGACTGGACGGAACTGCTCTGGTGCCGGACTATACCCAGGCGGAGGAACCGGGAAACCCCAGCAATGGGGCAATATGGCTGGATACCAGCGGGGCTACCCGCAGCCTGAAGCAATGGAGCCAGAGCACAAATATGTGGACCAACGTCGTTTCTACCTACGTGCGGGTGGATGCAGCGGGCATCGGCAAGGACTTTGCAGAATATGACGCGGTGAACATCAACATCCCGGAGGGGGCACCGGATCAGGCAGCGGCGCTGCATGGATCGAACGTAATCTATGGCCGGGGGGATGACTACATCGTCATTGTTGGAATCATCAGCGAAGCGCAGACGGTCACAGGCACGGTTACGGTGGACCGGAAAATGCCGGTGATGGACTACGTCGTTGAGAGCAACAACAGGCTGTGGGGATGCCGGTACGGCATCGGCAACAACGGGGAATTCCTCAACGAGATCTATGCCAGCAAGCTGGGGGATTTCAAGAACTGGAGCTGCTACCTTGGAGTGAGCACAGACAGCTACACGGTCAGCGTGGGCTCTGACGGGCCATTCACCGGGGCGGCGACGCATTCCGGGTACCCGATCTTCTTCAAGGAGCACTGCATGCACAAGATCTACGGCAGCATTCCTTCCAGTTTTCAGGTGCAGACCACGGAGTGCCGGGGCGTACAGGCAGGGTGCAGCAGAAGCCTCGCCATTGTCAATGAGGTTCTATACTACAAGAGCCAGCACGGGATATGCGCCTATGACGGGTCTCTCCCAACGGAGGTTTCCGGCGTACTGGGTGAGGTACAGTATAAAAACGCGGTGGCCGGGGCCCTGGGCAACAAATACTATGTGGCCATGGAGGATACCACCGGGGAGAAAAGCGTATTCTGCTATGACACCGGCAAGAGCATCTGGCACAAGGAAAGCGGCATTGATGCCCAGCAGATGTGTGCATGGAGCGGGGAGCTCTACTGCGTAACCACAGACGGGAACATTACGGCCATGACTTCCGGGGAAGAAAAGAACATGCCATGGATGGCCCAGACCGGGATATGGAACGTGACGACGCCGGAACGGGCATATCTGAAGCGGATTAACATCCGCATGGTGCTGGAGCAGGGCAGCACGGTGCGCCTTGCAGCGCAATACGACTCCCGGGGGGCATGGGAACCTCTGGGGCAGATGCGGGGAGCAAACCTGCAGTCTTTCACATTCGCGGTGCGGCCCAGACGCTGCGACCACCTGCGGCTGAGGATCAGCGGCACGGGGAAAGCAATGATATTCTCCATTGCAAGAGTTCTTTCCGGGGGGAGTGACAAACCTTGATTGACATTCGGCAGCCGGGAATTACGGCAGCGACAGAGCGGGAACAGCTGCTGCAGATGCGGTCGTATCTGTACCAGCTGGCCCAGCAGCTGCAGTACGCATTCAACGCTATCGAGAGCACCGGCATATCCGGCGACACCACAACCCAGGACGCCCAGGAGAGCTTCGCCAGCATCAAAGGGCTGATCATCCGGTCCACTGACCTTTCTACGGCCATCATTGACAAGACATTAAAGAGGCTGGAAGGCATGTATGTGGAAGCGGGAACCTATGCGGAACATGAAAAGAGCGTGGCAGCCCAGCTGGGAAACCTGTGGGCTCAGACGGCCACACCATGGGAAAGCCTTGGACTCTCCGAAAACGTAACGGAACCGGCAGAAAGCGCCGGCCGGGTGCAGGGGTGCGCGTACCGGAGCGAGGGAGACCATGTATACGTAGACTTCTGCTGCGGGGCAACCCTTGCAGGGGAAAGCATTACCGTCAACGCAGCGGTGATCCCGGAGGGGAAGCGGCCGGGGACAACCGTGCGGAGTACCTGCCCGGGGGCCGGTGGAACGGCCGTAACCATTGCGGTGACGCCGGAGGGGCTCATCCAGATAGAATCCCCCGCGGGGGTGGAAAGTGCAACCCTCAGCTGGATCGACGGGCATATCGACTACTGGGTATAAGGAGGCAGACAAATGGCAACGACAGTGAACGACGAAGAAGAAAAGCTGAAGCAGCAGCAGCTTCAGCAACAGCAGCAGACACAGGCGGCGCAGGAGGCACAGGCGCAGAATCAG
>CAZXFU010000152.1:0-2186 GCA_964640345.1 uncultured Eubacteriales bacterium | reverse complement strand
GTGAAAATATTGTATATAATATTTTTAGAAAGAGAATTTAGTTCGTAACTTGTATATGATTCGCTCCATTTGAATTTGATACTCCCACAAGAGAGTTTAAAACACCTGTTAATAACTTATATAAAGTCATTAACAGGTGTTTGTAATTAGTAGTTAATCACCTTTATTCAACTCAAATCTTTTTTTCTAATATTTACTTAATCTTTTCTAATCCAAAAATAATCGCACCATCAACTATAAAGCAGATAATATCAAAAGTAGGAAAGCTTAGGGCTGCTTGACTTAATCCCATAACTATTGCGTATAAAGAACCAATCATAAGACCTAGGATTAAATAAACTGTTTGACTTTGATATTTTTCTAATGCCGTTTTTATTAATCTAATTACTAAAACAATGCCTGTTAAAACACCTAATCCGAAAATGAATAAAACAGGGAAATAACTTAAATTAAAGTGAATAAGCTCTTTTATAGCATTAATAATCGGAATATAAAGTCCGAAAATCAAAAGTAGAGTCGAGCCTGAAATACCTGGCAGAACCATTGCGGATATTGTTATCATTGCAGAGACAAATATATAGATAGCAAGTTCCAAAGTAAGGTTACTTATGTCTACAACATTACCGTCGGATACTGGGTTAAAATATGTAATTAAAGATACAATAACAATTCCCAAAATTGAGAAAAGTATGCTGATATATTTCTTTAGACAAGCCTTTTCTTCTTTAATGATAAGCGGAATAGAGAACAGAATAAAGCCGATAAATATAGAAGGAAAAAACAGAAAGAAAAATTTTTTTAAGACGTGTAGTAGCGAAAAGTAGTAAGCTTAAACAAATTTTAATTAACATAACCTGTAATTTTTTTTAAAAAGGTGTTAAGTAATTTGAGGGTCGAGTCGATATATACTGTGAACGGATAGAGTATCCAAACTCGAATTCCGGAAAAAACATAATAATCAAGGAAGATTGTAGTGTTCACGGAAGAATACTTATGATGAGAGACCTAAAATAAAGGGTTTATTCTCTTTGTTTTGTGTATCTTAGTTTCCGGAATTCTGAGCGAGATGCAGTATCTGTTTTTTGTTTTAAAAAAATAAAGACAGAAAGGAGGGAGAGTGATGCGAATCAATACAAATGTAATGGCCTTAAACGCACAAAATATGTTGTCTAAAAATCAAAACGATGTAGAGAAATCGGTTGGACGATTATCTTCAGGTTTAAGGATTAACGGAGCGGCAGATGATGCTTCAGGACTTGCGATTAGTGAGAAGATGAGAGCACAGATAAGAGGTCTAGGGCAAGCACAATCCAATGCACAAGACGGCATATCGTTGTTACAGACTGCAGAAGGTGCTTTACAACAGACTACAGACATTCTACAAAGGATGAGAGAGCTTGTTATTAAGGCGCAGAACACAGGCGTATTGACAGAGGAAGACAAGACTTCAATCGGTAACGAACTTCATACTTTGCGTGATGAAGTTGACAGAATTTCAACTTCAACAACGTTTAATGGGAAGCAACTTTTATCCGGCAATATGGCTACAAAGCTAGAGGCAAATAACGTTACAAAATCAGAAGCAGTTGACGTATCTAATGCTAAGGATGGTGTTACATACACAATTTCATATGATACAACGTCAAAAAAACTAAAAGCAGAATGGACGGAAGACGGAAAGACAAGAACGGTATATTCTGATAGAGCTTTTGAAGATGGAGGAGCTGTAGCTGGCGAGGTAAACTTTGCAGATGCTGGGATAAGCATTGACTACAAAGATGAGGGCGTTACGACGGCAGATGTTGGCGGAACAGTAAAAACCGCAGAATTGACTGGTGAAGGAAGAGCAGAATTTAAAGTTGGCTCTAATACTTATTCACAAGACATGATGGCTATTGGAATAGGAGATATGAGTTCAAAAGGCTTAAATAGAGCAGACAAAAATTCAAAGTTCCAAATTGACATCAGTAATGCTGAAAAGGCAAATGAAACCTTAAATGCAATTGATTATGCATTAAATAAGGTTTCATCACAGAGATCGACTTTGGGAGTTGTTCAAAACAGAATGGAATATTCTGCTAATAACTTAGCAACAACCGAAGAGAACTTAACAGCCGCCGAATCTCGAATAAGGGATGTGGACATGGCTGAAGAGATGGTAACATATACTAAAAACTCGATTCTAA
>CAZXFU010000151.1:0-2188 GCA_964640345.1 uncultured Eubacteriales bacterium | reverse complement strand
AAAGGTTACAATCGTTTTGGGCTTGCTCCTGCCAGGAAGTATTGCTGGAAGAGATTCAACTATAGAGTTGAGAAATTTTACAAAAAATGCGCGAACATACTTACCGCGAATACATTTTTGGATTCCGCCATGGCTAATTATTTTTTCGGAGAAAGGAGATATATCCATGGGAATGTGTTGTACTCCGCAAGAAGAGTGAATAACCGATTCTATGGCACCATCAACACGGTATTCATCTTTTAATTCAAACAGGCCTTGACTAATTCGGAAGAAATCCCCGCTGTTCAGATTGTTGAGATTGCATGATGCTTTATTCATTCGCCAACATAAAATCCAACTCATTATAGGAAGAAACACCTGGGCATGTGCAGCCTGTGCCGTTTGATATAGGTTAGATAAAACCTTGATTTCCTCGTCGCTTAAATCATTAAGTCCGCAGAAAACTTTTAATGTAGTAAATAAGAGTTGTTCGTTAAACAAAGAGTTTTCGATTGAGTAGTCGTCTGTTATATATACATTTTGCGAAACCGGGGTGTGTTCTCCAGTGATATCCGAGAGATCTCTATCCACAAAGAAGAAAACTCTATCTTTGGAAAAAACATTCCAATCAGTAGAGTCATACGCGCGAATAACATTATCTCTATTATTCGCACATATAATTTCAGAATTAGCAAATTTGCAATATCGGACAGAAATACAGGTATAATATGCAATGTCGTCTTTTCCCTCGACAATAAGATAGACCTGCTGGTCATGCGGTTTGTATTTTTGCTTTAGCTTCAAAAATGCCACATTAGCCTGCTCTCTATCTTTTACAAGCCGTTCTTTTGTGGTCATGCTGATTACCCCTTTGTACAAAACTCGTTGATACCATGTACATACCGTTCGAGCTCGTTTTCGAAAATAAACGGGGAATGAGTAGTAGCAACGATGCCAATGCAACTCGCACTATCCAGTATATCCACTAAAAACATTCTCTGCCAGTCCACAGAAAGAGACAATTCCGGTTCGTCAATAAAAACAAACAGATTACCTTGCTGAGTTAAGTTGAGGTGGCTAAACAGCGACACGATTTGTTTCTCACCAGAGGACAGATCCTGAAAATGAATTTCATCAGAGCTACTTACTTCTCCAGAAACCTTGTTAAATATCTTACAAGTAAATTCTTGGTTATCATAGATGAGGTGGTTGCTAACCAAATACTTATTACATTTCTCGACGAACTTCAACAACGAAGTCTCTTCATCGCTCATTTCTCTGTCAAAATCAATAAGTTTCAAAAAATAGTGACATACAATTTTTTCTCGGACACGAGAGGGAGGCAACAAAGTATCTCTGACTTCAGAAAGGATTCTCCTTATTTCGTCTTTTTGTTGATCAGACAAAATACTGGTTTCGATTCGCTTCAATATATCGCTAATTTGTTGCTCGGTTAATTGTTTAATGTTTTCGATATCTACCTGTTCATATTTTTCATCAATGATTTCGCTCAAATAGCCTAATGTGAGTTTGTTTTGCTGTGCACGCGAAAAATTATTCAATCGTTCTTGACACGCTTTTACGGCATTCTCTACATCAGCCATACCGAACTCTACCAACTCAATAGCTCGATCACTTCGTGTGTGTCTACGTGCTCTGCTCCAATCATCACTATCCATATTGGGGAAAATATTTTTCAATTGCTCTTCAATTCTACGATATGTCGGCAAATAAAGAATTGTAGCATTAAAATTCAGTTCAATTTCCCGAGTGATTTCATATAGGCGTGCAACAGCATCTGTCTCGAGTACAGCTCTTATATATTGATAAGGGACGGGTCTATCCATATAAAGTCGGTCGAGTTCTTCACTGCTTTTTCCGTCTGCTTTTCGCTTAATGGAAATAACGCTATTGAGCAGTCCGTCGACATGTATCCGGCGGTTTCGAGGCCGGCCATCCACATAATAAGCCACACGATCTATGCCATCAATTGCATAGATACTTTGTAATAAATCTGAGCTAATCTGAACAACCTTGTCATTTCCAAAGTGCAAAGATACACATTCAAAGTCAAACGTACGCAAAGAGTCCCAATCGCAGGATAAAGTGTGATACATTATCTTGAAAACCGTAGTCTTACCCGAACCATTTTCACCGACAATAATAACTTTGTTGTCTTCGAAAAGAATAGAATAGTCTCGTACACCAT
>CAZXFU010000150.1:0-2229 GCA_964640345.1 uncultured Eubacteriales bacterium | reverse complement strand
TAAGAAAAATTATGTGGTACACACAAAGATTAATTGATTATTTAGAAAAGGAGAACACAAATGGGCATTTTAAAGAAAACTGCTAAAGCAGCGATTATATTTACAACTGTTGATACTTTAGTAAGAGGAGCAGCAATCGATCTGAAATATGACATGATCGACTACTTAGAAAAGGATAACGCAAACGGAGAAAGCCAGAAGAACAGAAGCATGTATGTTTCAAAAAGCCTTTTTCGACTCGCACCTATATTAATAGGCACGACTTGTTTGACACTCGTTGACAAATTTATGAAATAGAAAAGGAGAATACAAATGAACGTTAAGACAATTGGAAACAGTCTAAAGAAGACTGCTAAAGTAGTAGGTGTTACACTGAAAACTCACAGCCCAGAGATATTGATGGCTGTAGGAGTTGTTGGCACTGTTGCCGGCACAGTTGTAGCTTGCAAGGCAACTACAAAGTTGGATGATATTTTGGAAGAGACTCAAGAGAAGGTTATCCAGATCAAGGATTTCGATCCTGCAACGGTCGATGTTGAGTACACAGAAAATGACAGAAAGAAAGATCTCGTCATCACATACACTAAGGGCGGACTTGAAATCGTAAAACTTTACGGTCCTGCGTTTGCTATATTATCGCTCTCGGTGGCGTCAATGCTTACAGCGAATAATATTCTTAGAAAAAGAAACTTCGCACTGATGGCTGCATATACTGCACTTGACAAATCATTCAAGGATTACAGAGGTCGTGTAGCGAAGAAGTATGGCGACGCGGTTGAAGAAGAAATTCGTTTAGGTCTTGAGAAGAGAAAAGTATCTGAAGAGATTACGGACGAAAATGGTAAGGCAAAGAAAGTCAAGAAGGATGTTGATATTGTGACAGCAGAGGACAGCACTTTGATTGAGCTTTCAGAAGACACTTGGTCTGAATGGGACAGCGTAATGGATTACAATGAAAATCTCGTATGCGCTAGACAATCGTATTTGAACGACCTTCTTAATGCTAGCGGATATTTGCTTATGAGTGATGTTAAGTCAACATTCGGTCTGTTCCCAGATGCTGTTGACTATCAGATCGGTTGGGTTCGTATCCCAGACAATGAAGTAGGCGACAATGAAGTCGATTTAAGATGGAGAAAGTCGCTCAAAGAATACACTGACATAAATGGAAATGTTAAATACAAACCAGTAATTTACTTGGACCCGAATTACGATGGTGTAATCGTTGGCACAAAAAAGTTCACTCAAATCTGCGAGAAGAACAAAAAACATCGTTGATATTTAGGAGGTGCACGCAATGAGAAGACAATACAGTAAGACTGTAGCTATGCTAGCTATAGTCGCAGGCATATTGTTGGGAATGAACTCTTTGGCGGTGGCATTTGCCGCTGAAGATTATATTCCAGAGAAAGTTGTAACCGAGGCGAGAATCATCAGCATTGAATACAAACCTGAAGAAGTAGAGCCTGAAGCTGAGTATCCTCTAACGGATGAAGAAATTAATCTAATTGCTCAGGTCACAATGGCAGAAGTTGAGAACCAATCGGAGTATTGCAAAAGGCTCGTTATTGACACAATCCTTAATCGTGTAGACAGTTTATATTTCCCGGGCACTGTGCATGATGTAATCTATGCGAAGAACCAGTTCGAAGTTATGACTAACGGACGGTTCGAACGCTGCTATGTGCAGGATGATATTGTCAAACTAGTTAAGGAGGAATTGCTCAATCGAACGAACACTCAAGTAGTCTTCTTCAATTCTATTGGGTTCAATACTTGGTCGAAGCCGATGTTCCAAGAAGGCTGTATGTACTTCTCAGCGTGCCAGTACAAATAGGAGGCTATATTTATGGAGAATTTTGTAACGAAGGCAGTATCCTGCGGTCTTGCAGCACTCTCTGGTATATTTCTTGTTAGCGGCGTGGCTGTATTAGCTGGAGGGAGGGATTTCTAGATGGAATCTTTAGCAGGATTAATTTGCGCTTGCGACGAAATCCTTGACACGCAGCGTAAAAGACATATTTTAGGCGGGGTGCTTATTAGTATCTCCGCCTTGTTTGCTGGATTAGCGGCAACAGTTATAACCATCGGCAAAGAGGAGGATGGACACTATGAATAAGTTAAACACTGCAATAGTATTTATATTTGGTGCAGGCATAGGTTCTGCGGCTACTTGGTATTTTCTCAAGAGTAAGTACGAGGCAATCTCAAATGAGGAGAAGGAATCGT
>CAZXFU010000149.1:0-2245 GCA_964640345.1 uncultured Eubacteriales bacterium | reverse complement strand
ATTACAAACACGCCCATTATAGCCACATTAAAAAACAACGGATACGGCTTAGGTTTAGACGAATTTCCAAGGATTTTAGAGGAAAATGGAATAGAATTTTTTGCGATTGCAACTGTTGAAGAAGCTCTTAAACTAAGAGCAAACGGAATAACCGCAAAAATAATGATGCTACATTCTACAGCAATCGAAAAAGATTTATTAACATTAATAAATAACGACGTTCTACCTACAATAGGCTCGTTTGATGCTCTTTATACGTTGGATAAAATCTCAAAAGAAAATAACGTTCCCCTCTATTTTCAACTAAAAATTGACACGGGTTTCGGTCGATTTGGCTTCTTACCTCAGGACATGTCAAAACTCATTGACGAATTAAAAGCACGACCTAATATCGGAGTTGTCGGTACTTTCTCTCATTTTTCTTCTTCTTTCAACGAGAAAAATGACTATACCGAAAAACAATTTAATATTTTTAATAAATGCATTTCAATGCTTTCAGATTCTGGAATCGAACCTGGAATTAGGCATATATGCAACTCCTCTGCTTTTTTAACAAAACTTCATATGCACCTAGATGCTGTGCGACTTGGCTCCGCACTAGTTGGAAGAATTTTAGTTCAAAACTCTTTAGAATTAAACAAAATCGGCTATATGATATCTTCTATTGAGGATATGAAAATTTTACCAAAAGATCATTATATCGGCTATTCAAATACTTATAAAACAAAAAACGAAACAAAAATCGGTGTTGTACCTGTCGGATATTTAGACGGTTTCGAGTTAAAAAAAGGACAAGACTGCTTTGGAATTGTAGATACGCTTCGTGAAGTCTATAATAAAATAAAGTGCTTTGATAAAAAATTATATGTTGAAGTAAATAATGAAAAAGTGCCTGTTTTAGGTAAAATAGGCACAAATAATATTGTTATTGATCTTACTAATATTTCGGCAAATATAAATGATATTGTTAAAATAGATGTAAATCCTATGGTTGTAAGACCGGATATTGAAAGAATTTTTGAATAAAAAAGGTGGACTAAAGTGAGGTCGCTGAAAAAGTCTTTGAGAATAAAAAAGCACAGATATCATATAGTTAAAACCCATTATAATTCCTTATATACTGTTTTTTACATTCCACCATTTACACCAAGTATTTGCCCTGTTATATACTCCGAATTGTCTGAAGCAAAAAACAATACTGCTTTTGCAATATCCTTAGGTGTACCTAGCTTTTCGGCAGGCACTTCTTTTTCTAGCTCCTTTTTATCAAACTGGGAGTTCATTTCAGTATTTATAATTCCCGGAGTTATACAATTAACCTGAATATTAGATAATGCAAGCTCCTTAGCTAACGCCTTTGTAAAACCTATAACGCCCGCCTTTGCAGCAGAATAATGAACTTCGCAAGATGCACCAACTTCACCCCAAATCGACGAAATATTTATTATTTTTCCGGATTTTTGATGAATCATAGAATCAATAATGGCTTTTGTGCAATTAAAAACTCCCTTAAGATTAACTTTCATCATCTCATCCCAATCTTCCTCAGTTATATCTGCAAACGGCTTTATCTGTGAAATCCCCGCATTATTAACTAAAACGTCCACTCTTCCAAATTTATTAATGCAAAAATTCATCATTACCTTTACTTCTGCTAGATTTCCGACATCTGCATTTACCAAAAATAAATTATCTCCAAGTCTTTTCTTTATTTCTATAGCCTTTTCATAAGACTTTCTGTAATTTAATATAACAATATCTCCATTATGTATAAACTCTTCACATATTGCCTCTCCAATTCCCCTTGAACCACCTGTTACAACTACAATTCTCTCCATACTCAGACCTCCACACTCAAAATTCCTCAATTTACTAAATAATTGTACCATATTTGACGATATTTTTATAGCATTTAGAAATTAAAATGGAGGTAATTAAAATGGGAACCTTTTACAAAAAAAACTTTGCAATTAACTCACCGCTCTTTTTAATCTTACTACTAGGTTGCTTAGTTTTAGGCTTTTTATTCAGACAGGAAATCGTGATGCCATCAGCATTGCCGGCTTCACATATTCAAACCCTATCCAGATTTGGATTAACCCAAAAATTCGTAACATCCGCATCAACATTTTTCTTTTGGGTTGAATTTATATTAAGCGTCGGCACAATAGTCGCACTATACTTTTTAGGGCAAAACATAGTCGGAAAAACTGCCGGAATATGTGCTGCATTTACGTTTGCAGTT
>CAZXFU010000148.1:0-2293 GCA_964640345.1 uncultured Eubacteriales bacterium | reverse complement strand
TTGCCTTTATAAGGGCTTTTTTTGCTTCTGATTTTGTTTTACCTCCTTTTCTTTCTATTTTTTTCCTTTTCCCGTTTATGATACCTGCATCAAAGTAATAGTACCATGTTTCTCCACGTTTTCTTAACCCACCGGTCATATAAATCATCCTTTCTAAATTACTTTTGATTTAAATCGGCAAAAAAATAATGGGTTATAAAAAAACTTCCCTAAGCAGTAAATTTTTCAGACATTTAACGCTGCTTAGGGGAATTTTTTTACAACCCATTATTTTATGAAGCTAAGCTTTGATTTTATAGTTTTTATACTATTAGAAGATATATTTTCGACGGGGAGAAAAGAGTTGTAAGCAATTTTGTTCAAATATTTTAGCGAATTTATTCCGGCATCTCCAAATTCTTTAGATAGTTTTTCTTTTTGCTTTTCTAAGTTTGAAAGTTTTGATGTAGTTATGGCAATTTCTTTCCTGAGTTCCTTTATAGATATTGTGTTTTTAGGTGTAGGTTTAAATAAAGAGAAAAATTTGCTTACAAAAGACTTATTAGCTTCTATGGCAGGATAGTTTAACTTTGAATTTAAGTTTTTTAATTCTGCTTCAAGGTGCAATTGGTTTATTTCAAGCATTTGTAATAAATTCTCTTTTTGATATGCCATTGATTTTATTAGCTTTTTCGATAAATCATTATTTTTATTTACAATGCTTCTAGCCGTTGCTTTTTGTTCTAACAGAAGCGAAGAGTAAAGGTTTTGAAGCTGCTCTTTATCAAGATCTTTCTTTTTTGAAGAATGTAGGCAGTTTATAAGTTGTATTAAGCTGTTTATTTTCATAGCAATATTGTTCTTGGTTAGATCTGTTAATGAATTTTTATTCATAAGTACAGATATCTGATTTTTATTAAAGCTGCATGTCATAATGAGTCCTCCTCAGTATTAAACTTCAACAATGAGAATATCGGCAAATATTTTCCTAAATTAATATATTTTTTTGTAAAATCTATTGACAAAGAGTAAAAGAAAAAGTATTATAATAAATGTTCAGCTTAATGCGGGTGTAGTTCAATGGTAGAATCCGAGCCTTCCAAGCTCGTTGCGTGGGTCCGATTCCCATCACCCGCTCCATTTAAAAGAAACCGTGTGATTTAGTATAGAGCTAGGTACATGGTTTTTTTAATCTTTAAAAATATGCAACCACATTATGCAACGCGAGGGAAAAGGAGAAAAATAATATGATAAAAGTAGCAGTTTTTGACACAAAACAATATGACATCCCGGGATTTGAACGTTACGATTCTGAAGAAATTAACTTTAAATTTTTTGAAACAAAGTTAACAGCAGACACCGTAAAACTTGCAAAAGAATTTGATGCAGTAATGGTATTTGTAAACGATGTTGTAAACAAAGAGGTTATAGATCAGTTATGTGAATATGGAGTAAAACTAGTAGCATTAAGATGTGCAGGGTTTAACAATGTAGATTTAGCATATGCAAAGGGAAAGATTACAGTTGTAAGAGTTCCGGCGTATTCTCCTTACGCAGTAGCAGAGCATACAATGGCATTGCTTCTAACTTCATTAAGACGTATTCACAAGGCGTATAACAGAACAAGAGAATTTAATTTTAGTTTAAATGGACTTACAGGCTTTGATTTGTATGGAAAAACAGTTGGTGTTGTAGGTACAGGAAAAATTGGTAAGATTTTCATAAACATATGTAAAGGATTTGGAATGAATGTTATTGCGTATGATTTGTACCCTGATAAAGAGTCCGGAATAAATTATGTATCACTTGATGAATTATTTGAGAAAAGCGATATTATTTCGTTGCATTGCCCACTTACAACAGAAAATACTTATTTAATAAATAAATATACAATTGAGAAAATGAAAAAAGGAGTATATATATTAAATACTTCAAGAGGAAAATTAATTGATGCTGAGGCACTTCTTGAAGGAATAAAGGCTAAAAAAGTGGGGGCTGCATGCCTTGATGTTTATGAAGATGAGAATGATATTTTCTTCAAAGACTACTCAGGACATATTCTTCAAGATGACGTTCTTGCAAGACTTATTTCAATGCCAAATGTTTTAATTACATCACATCAGGCATTCTTGACAGAAGAGGCACTTGACAACATTGCAAAGACAACAGTAAATAATATAACTGAATTCTTTAACAATAATAATATAGTAAACGAAGTGACAATTTAAAAAAACACTTGCAATTATTATTAAATGCATATAGCCTGACTTTAGCAGGAAAAAGTGATAAAAATAAGCCTTAACCTTAGTAATAG
>CAZXFU010000147.1:0-2304 GCA_964640345.1 uncultured Eubacteriales bacterium | reverse complement strand
AAAATGCCTCCAAATATAATGTATAAATGTAAAGTGGGCAAAATATTTTTGTCTCCTTTTTAAGAGTAGCACTTTGATTTTTGATTTTCAACTAAAAGCATTTATTAAAAATTGAAATTTAGTTAGAGATAATTAGAGATATTTGAAGAAAAAAAGAGAAAAGCAAAGATTGAAGTTTGAAAATTAATTTTTTTTAGAAAGCATATTGACATATATTATGTTGCGTCGTATAATATTAAAGTCGTTGATTTAGTTATATTTTGACAACATATAATAGAGAAATTGAAAGGAAGGAATAATAATGAACGCAACACATATTGTAAAAGCAAGCGAAATAAAAAGAGCTTGGTATTTAGTTGACGCAGAAGGACTTGCACTTGGCAGAGTAGCAAGTGAAGTTGCTAAAATCTTAAAAGGTAAAAATAAGCCTACTTATTCTACAAACATTGATTGTGGAGATTATGTTGTTGTTATTAATGCATCTAAAATAAAACTTACAGGTGCTAAAATGACACAAAAACTTTACAGACATCATACAGGGTTCCCTGGTGGTTTAAAAGAAGTTAAGGCTAAGGATATGTTAGAAAGAAAGCCTGAAAGAATGTTTGAAATAGCTGTTAAAGGTATGCTTCCTAAAAACGCTTTAGGTAGAGAAATGATTAAAAAATTAAAGGTTTATGCTGGTAGCGAACATGACCAAGCTGCACAAAAACCTGAAAAAATTGAAATTAAGGCGTAAGGGGGTAAAGTATAATGGCTAAGAATTATTTTTATGGTACAGGAAGAAGAAAAGAAGCTGTTGCTCGTGTAAGATTAGTTCCCGGAAAAGGAAAAATTACAATAAATGATAAAACAATTGAAGAGTTTTTTGGTTTAGAAACATTAAGAATGATTGTTAAACAACCATTGGTTTTAACTAATAGTGAAGCTAAATATGATGTAATAGCTAAGGTTATCGGTGGTGGATACACAGGTCAAGCCGGAGCTGTTAGACATGGTATTTCAAGAGCTTTATTACAAGCTAATGAGGAAAACAGATTGGTTCTCAAGAAAGCTGGTTTCTTAACAAGAGACCCAAGAATGAAGGAAAGAAAGAAATATGGATTAAAGAAAGCAAGAAAAGCACCACAATTTTCAAAGAGATAGTTTGCTCAGAACTCACATTTTATGTGGGTTCTTTGTTTTATGCAATAGGGAAGTACATGTTTTCGACAAAGCATGTACTTTTATTGTCGGAATTTGATGTAATTTTCTGGTATAAAACCCATTGACTGGAAACAATTTTGGAGTTATTATTTAAGTGTCAAAACACAAAACATTGTGAAGGAGTGAGCAATATGCTAGAAGAATTGGGAGAAAGAGTTAGTAATAGTGTGGAAAATAATCTCGAAGAAATAACGCCTACACAAAAAGAGATTATAAAGTATACTGTTATTCAACTTTTGGGTGAAGCTATAAAGCTTGCTATTATGGCAGCTATTGCATGGCCGTTCGGTGTAGCACATTTAGTGCTTATTGCGGTTTTTGCGATGGGAATATATAGAATTCCATCTGGCGGAGTACATTCTAAAAGTCATATTGCTTGCTTTGTCACAAGTTCGATATTGTTTTTTGGTAATGTAATTTTATCTTCTATTATAAATGGTCCATATCTTGATATATTATATATATGTATTTTATTATTTAATATTCCTGTTATTTACTTTTTTGCACCTGCTGATACTGAGATGAAACCTGTAATTAGTCAAAGGCAAAGACGAAACCTAAAAATAACTTCATATATTTGTATGATTTCTACAATTTTAGTTGGAAGATTTGTTATATCAGATATAGTGATTAGGAATATATTTATATTTGGAACCTTTATCCAGAGTGTAACTATGTTACCGCCTTTATATAAACTGTTAAAAACAAGGTATGGATATAGGGATGGAGTTTTAGTACCACAAATTTGAATCTGTTAGAGTGGCGCGCACTTTATAGATATAAAAAATAAGGAGGAGTTTTATATGAAAAAAATGTTAAGTAAGTTAGTTAATAAGGTATCTACAGCTTATGGAATTATGACAAGTAACGCATCTTCTGTATGGTTAATTGGCCAAGCAAAAACACCAAGTTGCTTAATAAAAAAAGATTAATATTTTAAGAAACAAAAAATCTTCTTTTGCCCGGTCCGCAAAAGAAGATTTTTTGTTTTAAATAGACGTTCGGCGTTGAAATGGTAAATTTAAAATGTTACCATTTTAGTTGAGACAAAAATATTTTGCCCACTTTACATTTATACATTATATTTGGAGGCATTTT
>CAZXFU010000146.1:0-2314 GCA_964640345.1 uncultured Eubacteriales bacterium | reverse complement strand
AGGCTTCGGGAATACCGCCCCATCCCACATATTTAGAGAGAATAATCTGCTCATCGGGTGTGGCAAAACGGTTTTCCGTCAGACACTTTTTCAGAACGGATATTGCCGCATAGTTGCGGTGAAAACGCTCCTTTTTGTTGACTTCTTCAATTTCGTGCGAAGCAAGGTCGAAGGTGTGGCGTTCTGCCATCGGGATTTCGGGGTGAATATCAAAGGTCTGCACTCGGCTTTTCTTTGACTGCTCCCAAGCGGGAATGATGGGTGCTTCAACCTTTGCAAGTTCCTCATCGGACACATAAACGAGGTCGTCAAAGGACAGGTCTTGCAATTCATTTTCGGTCAGTTCTTCAAGAGAAGCATACTGCTTACTGCGGACAACATTGCCGTCAATAAGAGTTTCGATACGGAAATCTTCAAGATTGACCCTTGCCTGAACTTCGTGTCTGCCGTCCTCGGTAGTGGTATAGGCAATGCCCACATTGGAAAGGTCGGTGTAATCCGCACCGTCCTCTTGCCGATATTCTTCTTTGCAGAAGTCGTCGATGAGCCGCTTTGCTTTATCCAATGTGCTTTCAGGCAAGTGTCGGTTGTCCCTAACGGTAACGCCGTTATGTTCGGCAAGAGTCTTGAACTCCTGATACAGTTTTCCGTCGATTTTCGCTATGCTGCCGTCGTCCCCGAATACGAACACTTCGTTAATTAAAAAGCGGTAGAACTCGGCTCCGTGCCATACATTATTGTCGTCTTTGGCGACAAGCCCGTTATCATCATAATCAAGGTCAATATCGTCAATCCTCAAGCGGGAAAGAACATTGTTCAGTATGCCGATTTCTCTGTCGTAAACGGAAACCTGCTCGATTTCGCTTTCCGCCTGCGATACAAGGGTGTTCATTGTATCTTCGCTTCTGCCGATGCGTTCGGGGTGCGGTTCGGCATATTCTTTCAGCACAGCGTCATATTCGTCTGTGCCGAGATCAACAAGTTCGGTCTTGGCGTGCTCATCAAGATATTCAAAGAATCCGTCCGTACTTTTCGTACTTGCTTTCGCTTCGGCTATCAGGTCATAGGGTAAATGCGCAAATACAAACTGTCCGCCCGCTGTTGAATCGGGGTTATAATAAACGGCTTCAAACTCACCGGCATCGGGACGATGAAAATAATAGTCATCATCACGAATAGGTGTGGTGTTCGGGTCGGTATGAGATTTCTCCCGCTGCGCTGCCTGCTCGATGCGATCAACAATGCTCTGCGGCAAGTCCTGCACATAGTAGGTGATCTCACCTTCTGGCGAGATATGGGCGATATTCTGATAATCTCCGTTGACTTCTACGGCACGGTTCCAAACGGTTAGTCCGTTGCCG
Organism: uncultured Eubacteriales bacterium; assembly: GCA_964640345.1. Lineage (GTDB taxonomy): Bacteria > Bacillota > Clostridia > TANB77 > RGIG9151 > RGIG9151. The sequence goes on along the minus strand of CAZXFU010000146.1, from coordinate 953 downwards.
AGGTAGCCCATACCGATGTCATATTTGACGGCTTTTTCTTCGGGTTGCTTTTCCGTGACCTTCAAATGGTCGTTCATCGGGTTTTCCCGTACCTTGCTGTCAAACTCGGCTCTCGTCATTTCCTTGTTGAAAAGCGGGAACTGCGTGTCATAAAGCATTACACGCTCATCATCAAATGACAGAATTTCATACTCGCTTGCACCGATATAGACCGTACTACCGAGATGATATTCATACTGCTCGGGTTCCGGCTCTTTCTTTTCGGCGGGTGCGGTGGAAAGAATTTCTCTGTTTCTGCGCTCCTCGGCAAGTTCGGCACGGCGTTCCTCCTGCTTTTGCAGCCATTCGGGATAATACGCCATTTCTTTGGGATTTAGGTAGCGGTCGAGCCTAATAAGCTCGGCAATGCGTTTTTCAACCTGACTCCATTTCAAATCAATATGAGGTTTGTCGTTTCCAATACCTTTGGAGATACGAATACCCTTGCCGTCGTGCTGTTCATCAATACCTGCTCCGACAATTACGGGATAGGAACCGCCCCAGCCGTATTCGTCTTTTAGGAAGTCGGCGTTTTCTTTTGCCGAAAGGCTCTTTTGAAACTGCTCATAGATACGCATTTTTCCCTCGGACATTCCGCTTCCACGGGTGAGGACAGCGTCGATTATTTCTTGAGAAAAAGTAAAAGCAGAGGTTTTTCTCTCCGCTTCGTCAAAGATCAAAGTCATCTGCCCGTCAACAGACGGAAGCGGCTTTTTCGTGTCCTCCAACTCTCCGAGCAGCCGCATTGCTTCAAAGAACTGAGCAATAACTGCCCAATCGTAAAAGCTCTGTGCCGTTCGGGAGGGATAACTGCCTTCCCAAAGCTGCAACACATTCTGATAGGTCTTATAGCCCGCACGACGATCATCGCTTAAAATGACTTCGGTATAATCGTTGTTGAAAATGCTCTTGAT
>CAZXFU010000145.1:0-2449 GCA_964640345.1 uncultured Eubacteriales bacterium | reverse complement strand
ACATTAATATTTTGTCGCGAAGCGACATAGAGTGGACAAAGTCCACCTTTTTTATACCCAAAATGTAAAATGAGGGGATTTTTTCTATTTTAAAAAGTGAGTTTAAATATTGTAGGAATGCTTTTATTTTGGTACAATATCTTAGATATATTTTTGAAAAGAGGAAGAGTTATGAACAAAAAACGTATTATTCTTTTGAGTTCCGGAGTTATTTTGCTTGTTGCACTTATTACCGGAATATATGTTTATGCAGATAATTTTAACAAAACTGCCTTTGCTAAAGAGAATGTTAATGAAGTAAAAGAACCGGACAGGCTTAAAGTAAAAATGGTTGGCGATGATTTAATACATAACCTTATTTATTTTGCGGCAAAAACAGAAGACGGATATAATTTTGATATGTTGTTTGAAAATGTTAAAGATGAAATAAATGACTCAGATATTGCGATTATTAATCAGGAGACTATTTTAGTGAGTGATCCGAAAAGATATAGTTCATATCCTACTTTTGGGAGCCCTACTGAGGTAGGAGATGCTGTTGCAAAGGCAGGGTTTGACGTTGTTGCACATGCGACTAACCATACAAACGACAAAGGTGTTTCGGGAATAAATGATACACTTAATTTTTGGCGTGAGAAACATCCGGAAATAAAAGTGCTAGGAATTCACGCAGATGAAAATGAGAGCGATATTTCGTATTTGGAAAAGAATAATATAAAAGTTTCGTTCGTTAATTATACATATGGACTTAACGGCTTAAATCTTCCCAAAGGAAAGGAGTATATGATTGACCTTTTAGGGAACGATAATGAAATTAAAGAAACTTTGACTGAGGCAAAAGCTAACAGTGACTTGACGATTGCAATACTTCATATTGGTACAGAATATGTTTATGAGCCAACGGAATATCATAAAAAGTATGTGAACTTTTTCATAGATAATGGGGCAGACATTGTGCTTTGTGCACATCCTCATGTATTAGAGCCGTATGGAATGCTTACTACCGAGAATGGTAATACCGGACTTGTTTACTATTCGCTTGGTAACTTTATTTCAAATCAACGAGAAGTGCCAAGACTTCTTGGGGGAATGGCAGATATTACGGTTGAAAAAGATAAAGATGGTAAAATAAGTGTTAAGGATTATTCTTTAATCCCACTTGTTACGCATTATACCGGAAAGTATTATACAACATATAAGCTTGTGGATTATACGGACGAGTTGGCGTCTCAACATAAGATTAGCCAAACGCACAGTTTTTCTACAAAAATTTTATGGGATTTATATAATAAAATAATGGGTGTTTAACGGAGGCATGTATGAAAGCTTTAATTACCGGTGCAAGTTCCGGAATCGGGAGAGATATGGCAAGATATTTAAGTGACATGGGCTATGACTTAATTTTGGTCGCAAGAAGAAAAGATAGACTAGAAGAGTTAAAAAGCGAGTTAAAGACTGGTGTAGAAGTTATTTGCCTTGATGTTTCAACAAAGGAGAATTGTTTTTCACTTTATGAGCAAGTTAAAAACCAAGATATTGACATCTTGATAAACAATGCCGGCTTTGGGGTTTTTGGACGGTTTTTAGATATTGATATTGAAAAAGAACTTAATATGATTGATGTTAATGTTAAAGCTGTAGATATTTTAACAAAGCTTTTTTTACATGATTTTAAGTTAAAGAATAAGGGATATATATTAAATGTTGCTTCGAGTGCAGCTTTTTTGCCAGGTCCTTTGCTTTCAAGCTATTATGCTTCAAAGGCATATGTTTTGAGGCTTACCGAAGCTATTTATGAAGAACTGAGGCGAGAGGGAAGTAATGTATATATTGGTGCGTTATGTCCCGGTCCTGTTGATACAGAATTTAATAAGGTGGCGAATGTTAAATTTGCATTAAAAGGACTTACCAGCGAATATGTGGCTAAATATGCAATGAAAAATATGTTTAAAAAGAAAATGGTTATTGTGCCGGGATTTGTGATGAAGTTAGCTAGGTTTGCTTCTAAGATTGCTCCCGAGTGGTTACTTTTAAAGATTGCATATAATCAACAGAGGAGAAAAGGATAGTATGTAATAGGAAATTCCTCTAAAAAAGCGAGTGAAACGAGCGATAAAAGGGAATTTCTATTACCAAAAAAGATACATTAGTATTTTGTTGCGAAGCGACATGAAGTGGACGTTAGTCCACCTTTTTTTTGTTTAAGTACTGCTTGACATTAGTCAAAATTATAGTTATATTCCCATTGACAATTAAGATTTTTTTTATTACGCTTAGCTTGAGAATAAAAAGTCGAATTTTGCTCATGCACTGATAAAATTTTTGTATATTAGTAATTTTTATGTTACTAAAAGTTTTTTGCCAAACAAAAAAGACTTGAATAATCAAGTCTCGGTGCATACCATATGCAGTCGTTTTAACGACGATTTGAATAAATTTTTATTTGAAC
>CAZXFU010000144.1:0-2459 GCA_964640345.1 uncultured Eubacteriales bacterium | reverse complement strand
TGTAGGATGGTTTCCTGTGAATATTCGCATCTTTTAAACTATATGACATCTGTGCCTTTTTTTTATTCTATTTGCTAACCCTGTATCTATTCACTTTCTTTCTGCTTGCACATCTCGAAAATAATAAACAAAAGCGATAAAACAACAAAAATAACAGATAATACCATCGAAACTTTCAAATTATAAATCATCAAACTGTCTGTCCTTAACCATTCAATGCATGTCCTAAGTAGCCCGTACATAAAAAAATACATTGCAGTAACATGCCCCGAAAATTTTCGTTTTAACGCCATAAGAACAATAAAAATAATAATCAATCCAAACGATTCATACAAAAACGTAGGATGAACCGAAATGTATTCTCCTGACTTTTGCAAAAGTTCCATTCTAAAAAAACTATTGGTCGAAGCACCATATGCCTCTCTATTAAAGAAATTTCCCCATCTTCCGATTGCCTGGCCAAGTGCTAAGAACGGTACAACATAATCAAGTAAATCAAACAATTTTATCTTTTTAATATGGCAATAAACAATAGCAGTAATAGTTGCTCCTATAATACCGCCATATATTGCAAGCCCGCCATTCCAAATCTTTACAATAGATAACAAATCATCTTTATACATATCCCATGAAAAAGCAACGTAGTAAATTCTTGCACAAACAATTCCAACAGGTAATGCCCATAAAATAAACTCTTCAACATCATCGTAAGCAATACCGTATTTCCCGTTTCTAAATCCGGCCAAAGCCAAACCCAAAATAACCGCAAATGCAATTAATATTCCATACCAATAGATGCTTACTTGCCCAATAGAAAAAGCGACAGAATCAATATTAAAAAATAAATTCAAATTAGGAAAAGAAACATTATACATCAAAATCCTCCGCTATAAATCCATTAGCCCCGGGACGATATCTATAGAAATCACTTTTAACCGTTCGCCCTTCTTTAACAACCTTTTTCGGCACATTATCATATCGCTTTATTTTATGCGGGACTTCAGTCCTAGAGACATTTTCGCTAATCTCTATTCCAAATTCAAATTTATTTTTCATTCCTATCGCCTTTCTCTTAAGTATTTCACTTTCTTACTAATTCCATAGTTTCCTTTGCAATCATAAGCTCTTCGTTAGTTGGAATAACAAAAACTTTTACCTTGCTATTAGGACCTGTAACGTCAATTTGTTTACCCTTTACATTATTCTTTTCAACGTCAATTTCGATACCTAAATTCTCTAATCCTTCGATTGCATATCTTCTAACATCATAATCATTTTCACCAACACCCGCAGTAAATACAATAGCATCAACGCCGTTTAATACTGCAATATATGCACCGATATATCTCTTAACTTGATAAATAAACATATCCAGAGCAAGTTTTGCCCTTTTATTTCCTTCTTCTGCAGCAATCCATAAATCTCTAAAATCACTACTTACCCCGGAGATTCCTTGCATACCGCATTTTTTATTCATAAAGTCGTTTAATTCTTCAACTTTGATACCACAATTTTTTACTATGTAAGGTATAATTGCAGGGTCGATTGAACCACATCTTGTACCCATCATAAGACCGTCAAGAGGCGTAAAACCCATAGTTGTATCAACAGACACACCGCCCTTTACCGCAGTAATACTTGAACCATTACCCAAGTGACATACAATAATTTTTGTATCCTCTATTTTTTTCCCAAGCATTTCAGCGGTTTTCATTGCAACATAATGATGTGATGTGCCGTGAGCACCGTATTTCCTGATTTGATACGTTTCACACATTTCATAAGGAAGACCATACATATATGCTTTTTCCGGCATTGTTTGATGGAAAGAAGTATCAAATACAGCAACCATAGGAACATTTGGCAAAACCTCTTTGCAAGCTCTTATCCCGATAACATGGGCCGGATTATGAAGAGGTGCAAGCGTTCCTAAATCTTGGATCTTTTCAATTACATCTTCGTCAATTATAACAGATGACTTAAATATACTACCGCCTTGCACGATTCTGTGACCTACAGCATCAATCTCGTCTAAAGATTTAATAACTCCTACTTTTTCGTCTGTTAAAGATGCCAAAACCGACTTAACAGCCTCTAAATGAGTTGGTAACGAGCTATCGTATCTAGCTTCTACACCACTAGCCGTCTTATGTTTATGAAAAGAATCTGATAACCCGATTTTTTCACAATTCCCTTTTGCCATTACTTCTTCTGTTTTCATATCAATTAATTGATACTTAAGTGAAGAACTTCCACAATTAATAACTAATATTTTCATCAAAAACTACTCCTTTATACAAAATTTTCAATGCTATAATAATATATTTTTACCAACATTTCAATACTAATTTTCCTATTGCAGTTCTGTACACCCTTACAGATTTTTCCCGTTCCTTCTGATAATCTCCACACTTTAGTATCAAATTAATATAAAAAACATACTCAAAGCTTGTAACCGA
>CAZXFU010000143.1:0-2471 GCA_964640345.1 uncultured Eubacteriales bacterium | reverse complement strand
CTATCTAGGCAGAAATACTAAAGAAAAAAGAGGTATAGATAATGAGAGAAGTTGAATATAAATAAATTGCCATAATCAATAATAAGGAGAGGAAAAACATATATGAGTATGGATACAGGATTAATTTATGATGTAAAGCGCAAGATGTTAGCAAAATATCCCAGATTTGGTAGTGAAATAGCTGTAGCTAATATCGAATTTAAAGATAATTTACCATTTCATACTGCAGCAACAGATGGAAAAAATATATACGTTGATCCTAAATACCTTGAGAGTTTAAGTGAAAGTGATAAAATCTTTTTGATAGCACACGAAATAATGCACATTAAATTTATGCACATGTATAGATTGACAGATAAAAATGGTCAAAAAAGAGATATATACCTATGGAACAAGGCAACTGACGCTATTATAAATGCAAATTTAGAAAGAGATGGTTTTACTATAAAAGAAGGATATGTTAATATGCCAGAAGCACTAAATTATTCAGCAGAAGAATTTTATCAAAAATTATTACAAGAAAAAGAGAAAAAACAGCAAGAACAACAAAACGGTCAGAATCAAGAGCAAGATAATGAACAAGAAAATGGTCAAAACGATAGTAGTAACAATTCGGATAAAAATGAAAATCAAAATTCAGATGAAGGAAAGCCTCAAGGTGATGACCATAGTCTATGGGAAGAAGCATTCAGGCAGCAGCAAAATTCTCAAAATAGAGGACAAAGACAAAGTAACAATTCAGAAAAACAAGCACAGAAACAAGAGCAAACTGGGGAAGAACAAACAGATATAGCTTTTGACGAAAGAGAAGAATTTGAGGATAATAGGAAAGAAAAAAGAGAAAAATTTAAATCTAGACGAGAAAAAACCGAAAAAGACATACGAGCTACTGAGGAAGGGACAATAAAATTAGGGGATATAGGCGAAAGCAAAGAGGCTATTGATTGGAAGGTGTTAATAGGAAGAGAAGTAGAAAAGACGGAAACGATATGGAGTCAGCACCGTTCTATAGCAGAAAACAATTATGCTTATAGATTAGAAGAAAACGATATAGAAGATGAAGCAGAAACAGAAATTATGATAGATGTATCTGGGTCAGTAGAGCTAGATTTGGTAAAAGCATTTTTAAGACAAATAAAACCTTTGCTTAAACAATCTAAATTAAGAGTAGGATGTTTTAATGAGAAATTCTGGGGACTTGTAGATATAAAAAGTGTAAGAGATATAGATAATTTTACAATACCACAAGGAGCTAGAAGGGGTTCAGCGTGGACAGAAGATTGGGATTTAGCAGTAAGAAGTTTTACTAAAAAAAGAGAAATTAATAAAATAGTCTTTACAGATGGTTATCCTTGCCCTGGAACTATGCCAAAAGATGATTTAAAAAGAGAAAATGTAATATGGCTGGTTTATGGAAATAGAGACTTTAAGCCTTGCTGTGGTAAGGTTATAAATATTACTAAAAAACAATTAGAACAATTATATATGATTGATAAAAATAGCTCTGTGCCAGATATAAGTAGATAAAGTGCCAATTTGGCACTTTATTTTTTAAGTGTTATCTATATAATATAAAGCTCTATTTATAAAATCTTTAGTTGTAATTTTATAATCAGCAGGAAACAATTTTTTTAAATTTGAGTCTTTAACCCCTTTTATATAAACATTTCCTACAGTTTTGCCCATTGCAGATTGAGTGCTATCTGAATGAGAAATATTATGCCTAAAAGCAATTTGTTTTGTAATATCAGATATATTAATATCACGATAAGTATTGTAATATGCAATATTAATGGCAGTTTTTAAATTTACGTCTTTTTCTATTTCTTTTAATTCTTCAATTATCAATTGCAAATTTAAATTAATTTTTTTTGCAAGATATGTTGACTTTATGGTATACATAATATATAATAATAATATGAAATCCGAAAGGGCAAATCAATCGAAAGATTGAGACGCAAAGCTACGGTCCTAATGCGTAAGTGCAATGGAAGCCGGGTCGCCGAAGATAAGAGTTGAACTTGTAACTCCATTTTGGCAAACCCAAAGTGGAGTTTTTTATGAGGTTGATAAGTCGGTCTTTCGGTATCATAAAGCCATGAGAGAAGAAGTAAGGCACTAGAGATTCCCGATGGGCGAACGTAGTGATAGCTGCTCTTCTCCGTGGTAGCTTTTATCAAAAGGAGGGTAGAATCAATTTAATAGCAAGGTGGCGGATTTTGAGAGGCTATAGAGCCTCTGTATATTTTGAAAAATAAGATGGAAAAGTGGCTGTAAAAAACGAGGCTGCTAAAAAGCAGCTTCGTTTTTTACAGCCACTTTTGGGCTTAGAAAGGAGAACAATTATTTCTCTTTCTCAATTGACTTTCAGAACTTTTTTACCAAAAATATATACTTGATTTTTCATTATCGTTTTTATATCCTGACTTTAGCAGGAAAAAGTGATAAAAATAAGCCTTAACCTTAGTAAT
>CAZXFU010000142.1:0-2486 GCA_964640345.1 uncultured Eubacteriales bacterium | reverse complement strand
GCATGATGATCAATCTCTTCATTTATTTTCACTACAACTGCTCTAACGTCCTTAATAAAATCTATACTAACCATTTTGCCCTCCTTTCGTTCCACTAATTCGCTTAAGGAAAGGCTTTTACCTTTGTCGAAACTCTAAACAGTTTCGCTAATTAATTATATTCTACCAAAAAAATGTTTTCCCTTCTAAAAAAAGGTATATATTTATTTTTCATTTCATAATATTGCAATAGAAAAAACAAGCCGATATTCGGCAGAATGGAGATGACCTATGATAAATTTAACTCAAAATTCACTAACATTAAACAAGACCTTTCCTGAATTTCATGACTCCTTCTTTATCGAAGGTGATGTAATTATTCCCGATGTAAAGCCGGATGTCGAAACGGTTATATATGTAGATGTATTACCTGTAATCGATAACTACATTGTTAATTCAGGACAAATCACATTTTCGGGAAACTGTGAATTTAACATCCTATATGTCTCAGAAAAACTTCCTAATGAAATTATACGAATTTCAACATCAATTCCGTTTAAAAACTCGTTCGCAGTTGAAAACCTTACTCCGGAATCGTTTGTAGAAGTAAGCGTAAACCCGATAAAAATTTCTTCACTTATACTAAACGGCAGAAAAATAAGTGTGTCTGCCGAACTTCAAGCAAACGTAAAAATTTCGGATAAAGAAGAAATTAACTTTGTAAATGAGGTTGAAGAATGTGACACAGTTAAACAACTAAAGTCCTCTGTTTCGTTACCGTTATTAAAAGATTGTAAAAAGAATACCACAACGGTACGTGACACTGCTATGCTTGAAACAGATAAACCTACGGTAAAGGATATTTTATGGTACGATAGTTGCATCGAAAAAGAAGAAACTATTATATCTGACGGAAAAATCTTACTAAAAGCAGAACTTGTAATAAAAATATATTATACCACAGATGATTCAATTAACATTTATATGTTTATGACATCACTTCCTTTCTCCTGCTTTATTGACATAAAAGATTTGAGTGAAGATGATATTTGCGATTTAAATAATGTTATTAAAAGCATATCAATAAAATTACTTCCCGACTCTGATGACTTAATGAGAATTATTGAATTCGATGCAGATGTTGAAAGTTCACTAAAAGTATTCCATAACAGCGAACTTGAAGTAATTGAAGACATCTACAGTACAGAGACAGATTTACTCCCTCAAAGAGAAAATATTTCTTATGAAATAAATACGCCAACAACATCTGAAGACATCACACTTCGCGGAACTATCTCGATACCGGAAGACGAAAATGTAAGAATTTTAACCTCGATGGGAAGAATTAAATCTGCAAATTTAACTGAAGAAAACAATAATTCTCTACTAACCGGAATTATAGATGTTACCGTTATTTATTCTGTTCCATCTACCGGAAGAATAAACAGTGTTTCACTTGATATGCCTATGGAACACGTTCTTAGTGAAAAAATCCAAACTTTAGAAAGTCTTAGAATTGAAAATATTGATGTAACCAGTGCCGGTGGCGAAAAGTATGATATAAAAATAATGTTAAATGCACGAGGTCATGAAAACAAAAAAGGCGAAATTTCCATACTTCGTGATTTAACAGAACTTGAAAATCCGCCACAAAAAAATACCGGTCTTACAATTTACTTTGTAAAACCCGGCGATACTCTTTGGAAGATTGCAAAAAGATTCCATACTACTATTGACCATATTGTTGAGATGAACAGTATTGAAAATCCCGATGTTATTGATGTTGGAATGAGTTTGGTTTTATAGTTTTATGGTTTTAATGCAAAAACGATATTGTATTATCCAGTGTGTAAAAAACGCACTGGATAATACAATATCGTTTTTGTTTTATATATTAGAAAATGTGTTTGGCTCTATTTTTTCACGTCTTTTAGTGAAGCTATACTACTGAATCGAGAGTACGGAACGGAAACCGTAGCGGGATCCAGAACTACCGTTGTGACGTTCGAAACAGAAAACACCAGCCATTGAGTAGTTGGCGTAATAACTGCCACGTGAAACGACAGGGTACGAGGCATATGGAGCAAGGGAGTAATCACTATCCCATGATGTAGTTTCTAAGCTACTGCTACTTGTCTCATATACTGCATCTCCGGTCTTTGAAGAAGTATATGCAGCACCATAATCATATGTTTCTACATATTTTGTATCTTGATTCTCATATAATACACCAGCATATGTTCCATATGTATCACTAAGAGTATACGTGGCATCTCCACCTCCATAGTACGCAGACACATATTCCTCTGCTCCACCGGAGAGATCGTAAATTCCATATACGTTATGTGTTGTGGATGCTTTTACACCGTTTATCGTATTCCAACTATTTGCCGTACTTGTTGATAAGATTGCATCTTGCGTATCTCCCGCTATTCCCGTTATACGACTACTGTTATTATTTATATATGGTATTCGTCCTATTGCGTTTGTTAGGTACGCTACTGCTC
>CAZXFU010000141.1:0-2527 GCA_964640345.1 uncultured Eubacteriales bacterium | reverse complement strand
ATTACGCAACTGTTAAGAATCATGTTGATTTAGGGGATATTCGCATTAAGTATGATTCCTCCTCACAATCTCTCATATTCGGAGCTGTATAAGGAGAGAATAAATGGCTTATACGGACAAAGCATATCTAGTAGCTAATCAAGAGGGAATAAGAACTTCTCGAATCTACGAACATGGATTTGACAATACAGGTTTCAGCGGGAAGACCTATTATGAGTTGAATGATATTCTAGGGAATCTTGAAGATTATGATACTTCAGAGGGAAAATTTTCGGATTCGGTTTCGGTCCCTACCACTACGGTCAGTAACCCTTCAATTCCTCAGAAACGTATACAGGTTGGGGAGGGGGATTATAAAGGAATTATTCTGGAAAAACCTGCTCTGAATCTGAGTATCGAAAGTGCCTCCAACGCTTATATTTTTCCTTTAGGTGTTTCAAGCTCTGTTTCGGATAATGCTGTTGGTTTTAAGCTTCAAAACTTTCTTGCGGGTGATTTTCCTGAGAACCCCAGAGAACTTCCGAGTGATGCTAAAGTAATATGTCATGGTAATTTTGAAGAAAACTCGGGATACGATAATGACGTTTTCTATAATTTTGAAGGAGCACATGTTTTATCAGCTGAAGCTATTGATTCTAATATTCTTAAATTCCCGGAAGCAACTACTGTTAGTAAAACATTAACAGTCGAAGCGAACGGTGTTCTTAGTTTTAAGATAAGCGAACTATCTTCCACTGAAAATCCTCAAAACTGTAAATTACTGGGGGTAACTATTACGGCTAACGGATCCCCTTATACAGATTTTACTGTGGATAATGAGGGAAATATTCGTGGTAATAATCCTTTTACACAAGATACTACTGTAGTTTTAAATCTGAGTTTACATAAGAACTTTATCTATAAAGATCCAAAAAACAGTAATGTAGGAAAGAACTGGAGAGGTTTGTATTATCAAAACGAACCATATACGTCAAATGATAATTTCTTAAGATCACAGGATTTGGTAATTATTAGGGGGGATAAAATACCTTCTACAAACAAATACTATCAACAGCAGTTCTCTATTCCTGTAATCGTAGAAGAAGAGGCGGATTACTACTTCTCCTTTTACATCAGAAGTGATTCCCCTACTTATGTATATGGAATAGGATTCATACCCTCTACAGCGGGAACTGAAATAGAGAAGTATATAACTGCTTCAAGCTTATCGAACGTAGAAGGTTGTGGAGATGCCAATCTTCCGAAGGTTACTTCTTATAAGATTGTTGACAGTACTCACACTTCTGCAGCCCCTCTTGCATCTAACTCCAATGTCATTGGTTTTAAGGTAGGTTCTGCATGGAGAAGAGTTGCCGGAAAAACTCATCTGGTTGTAGGAAGTTATAAAGCTGTAGCCTGGGTATCCGGGAAAGAAGGAGAATCTTCAACGCCAACCGAGTTTAGAGTCTGCGGTATGAAGATCGAGAAAAACATGCTTTCCCCGTATGATTACAGAAGTATAGATTATCTTAACTATGAAAACATCTCCAGGAACAAGAAAACTCATATTCTGTACTTTGATTTTAAAAAGATAGGCTCAGATCTTACGAAAGAGAGAAAGTGGGCTATATCCTATCTTAGAAAATTTGAGGGCTTAGCTTCTGATAATCAACTTCATTGTGATAGTGTAGGCTCAACTTACTTTGGATATCAGGGAAACTCGGTTATAGTTAACGGAGTAACTCAAAAAGTAGAAGGTATAGAGAACACGAATGACTTCTATAATGGGTGGGAAAGAGTAATTATTATTCATGAAGCAAACGCTGATTCTGTTAATATAGAAGTTATAAGTTCCGGAAGCTATCTTAATAAGGAATCTAAAAACTATTCCTTCAGTGCTTCCGTTAGCGACTTTAACCCTGTACTTCCGAGGGGAAAGAACTCTACGGTTTGTAATCTCCTTTTAGGTGGCAAAATAGAAAATAATAAAATTGTTACATGTAATGGTACCTATAGAGATGTATGGTTCTTTGCTGAGGGCCTCTCGGAAGAAGAATTAAAAGCACTTAAAAAACAATATATGACTGTTACTAGGAAAACAAGAACTTATGACTCCGGGGCTGTAGAGAATGTAGTAATACTCAGGAGTAATTTCCTGCAGGAAGAAAAATGAGCTTGACTCAAACTTAATTAATTAGAGGATTTAAGAAAGATGGCATATTTACGTGGTGAATCATATGTTGATGGAAACTTAATAGTAGAGGGAGCTCTTAAAGTAAGTAAGCTCCAGACTACTGATGGTAATCTTCCTGCACTAGGTACAAGTTATGGGAAAAATCACCTGGTTATTTTCCAAGATGACAAAGGCACTATCGGTGAGGCTAAGATAATGGCGTCTTCTGCGAGCGAGCCCGAGATGAGTATTTCCGAGGCGAACTACACCTCCTGTCTAGACTTTAACTACTATTCAAGCTGTATAAGAGTAAGAAGTAGAGATATCACATTAAATGAAAAATCAATGACATGGGGATATTAAAAAATGAGTAAA
>CAZXFU010000140.1:0-2559 GCA_964640345.1 uncultured Eubacteriales bacterium | reverse complement strand
GGGAGCTTCATCAATGTTGTAGAGGTTATATAATTCCTAGTCTTTATACCAAAAGAACCATTAGATAACGGAAATAAGAAAGTAAAAGCACAAAAGTCATCTCCTTGTGACAGATCTGCGCCAAGCGAGCAAGGCATTTGCCAGTAATCTCGTTTTCGGTGAGGTAATGTTTCTTCATAAGTGAAATAATATGTATAACCTTCCATAGGTAATCCAAAGCGTTTTGCTAAAATATCATTTCGTGCGGCAGGAGCCTTTTCTGCTCTTTCTACATCCAACTGATATGTTTCGTAGCTCACCGTTTTACCAATATTAGGATTAGCCTTAAGCCACATTTCCGGGTCTCCGACCTCATCAACAGAATCTAGCTTATACCACCAAATCGACACATGTGGATTAATATAGTCCCCTTTAAGAATGTCCATTAATTCCATTTTGATTGTATCGCCACTTCCATTACGAACTGTACCCTCCGAACTTATAGCGACGATTATGTAGTCATTCACCTTTGACGCACCTTGCTCAATAGCGCCGATAACGTCCTCTCGAATGTCGCCGGAAAGCCATTCATCCACAGTTGCAACCTTAATTTGCAATCCTTGCAGTTTATTAATACTCATTGGGCGAACCTCAAGCAAAGAACCCGTTAAAAAATTCTCGACACCTTTCTTAGTAGACGCCAATTTTGTTCGATTCGCTTTGGAACCGGTAGTGTTTTGTAAAGAGCCTTCAGTCATAAACTGAAACAATGGTCCTCTTGAACGAGTGATAGCAGTTCTAAGAGGCGACATAACCTCTTCAGCTTGTTTCATTGTTGGGGCTGTTGTAATCTGATGCGTAGTAGAGGGGTCGCAGCATAAGAAATAACCTTGTAATGTGGACCCATACATAGACTTAGCAGCTCCTCGAGCGACTATCAGATACTGTTTGTTAATTAATCTTTTCTTTACGCTCTTACGGACATAATGCCCGCCATGACCATCAGGATTAGGTCTGTATACGCTTCGCTCAATGAAGTAATACCATCCAAAAATTTGTTCACCCCAAAGTTTAAAACTGTCTAGAAGTTTTAAATCGGCCCCATCGGTCAAGGTGAGTTCAGATTCACAATAAGCAATCCATCCCTCAACCGCCTGGTCATCGTAGTATACGCCCGGATTTGCAATCAAATCGTCAACACGGTTCATCTCCATCGAGATCTCCTTGCATACCGGAATCTCTCCTCGAATAACGGCATCACGAAACATGCCGTAATATTTGGGTACAGCGGTGTTTGATAATGCCATATCAATTCTCCTTTATTTTTTGTAACTTTTAACCATATCTGTTAATTCGCTCATTTCTTTCATAGTATCTCTTGCAAAATCATCATATTTCGTTAACTCATACTGTTCAACTAATTTTACTGCTTTTTGGTAGTGTTTATTTGACATATAAAGATTGTGTAGGGTAGTGTTATACTCTTTATTGAAAACGGAATCGAAAAGCTTCATATAATCTTCTTCATACTCGTCACGTTTTGAAAAATTCTTACCATGTTTTTTCTCTTGCGCTTTATTGAACTTATCTATCTCGCCATTATTCATTCGATCCACTGCCCGGTTATATATGTTAAGATATGACAATTTCTTATTTCCAATGACTTCTTTCGCTGCCTGCTCCGCTTCTTTTTTGTAATCTTTGGAATATTTTTTCTTCCCAGCGGCAGTCAAAGAACCGTCTTTATTTTGGTAACGGCGAACACCCCATTTCTGGCCTTTGATGCCGTGGTGGGTCAAATCATTCATTTCACCTATCCCCCTTCTTTACTTTTTTTTATTCGGATTTGCGGCGACATATCTTGCTGCTTCTGCCGGGTTAAACTCTTTGGTTATAGCAACTTTAATTGCGTATGATATTGCTCCAGCCGCAGCAACGGTAAGTGCTTTCTTGCCTGCCGAACTTAAAACGTCTGATACATATTTTCGACCTGGTGATGTATCAGCTTCGCGCAGATCTTTGTACTGTTTTTCAAGTTGTAATCGCTTAATTTTTTGTTGCAATTCCTTATCAGACATGGCACGCGCTTCGTCGTCAATCATAGTGCGACGAGATTTGACCTCGGCTTTACGCTGTGCCTTTACCTGACTGTCAGCATTCAAAGCCTTTTCCCTCTTCTTGCCGGCGGCAGTGCGAGTACCGTCTTTGTTTTGGTAGCGACGAACACCCCATTTCTGGCCTTTAATACCGTGATGGATAAGCTCAGTATTATCCATGTAAGTCTGCACCTCCTTTTTATTGTATAAAAAATAAAACATCCACGGGTCAGTCAAGACCTGTAGATGTTTTGTCAACAAAATTTTGATTTAAACGTCTGGCACAGCATCTTTGCACAAAGGAGTTTTTTCGAACAAGTTCATTACATCCTCGAAAACACCGTCATCCAAATATGCAAAGTCACTGAACTGCCCGGTTTTCTTATCAATCGAATAAAATGCATCCATTTGCCCTTCGTACGGGTCTGGGGTATATATGACGAGCAAATATAGATTTTTGTATTCAACTACCTGCTGTATTTTG
>CAZXFU010000139.1:0-2571 GCA_964640345.1 uncultured Eubacteriales bacterium | reverse complement strand
GCAAAGATAGATATTATCTATGACATTACAAAATCTTTTGTACACAAATCTCCAACTTTGTGCGGATTCTGTGGGACCAAAGCCATTTCCTTTGCATTTTGCAAGCAGTTTAGTTAAGGTGACGCCAAAAAGCCCTCTGGGAACTCCTCCTTGTCGCCGCCACAAAATGCATACCGTCACGATAATTGCTTGCCGTCATTGTTGACTATTTGATTGGCTCAAATTTTTTGTATACAATCAATAAATAGGTCGAAAAATACTATTTTATTTTTTCTATATCGTTAAATAGTCTAATTAGAGAACGTCCTATAGCAGCCGCCAGATTGACAGGTACTGCATTTCCTATTTGTTTGTATTGCGCCGACATATTACCACAAAATTCCCATTCATCTGGGAAGGTTTGTATTCTTGCATACTCCCTAACGGTCAAAGGCCTAGTTTCGATAGGGTGACAACGTTCTGTCTGTTTCATTGCAGGGGCGCATGTAAGGGTTAAGGAAGGTTCGTCTAAAGACAGCCTTCTGGCAATGCCAGTTTTGCCGCCGCCCATATAATAACTGCCTTTCATATATTCACGTTGCAAAACATCAGGCAAATCCTTCCAATATCCACCCATAGGGACTTGTTCCATTATTTCTCTTTTTCTTTTCGGGTATTGTTGCCCGATTGATTCAGGTACGTCTGTATCATATAGAATACCCTTGAAAAAAGCGTCCCTTAGCGTGACAACTCTATGAAATGGCGAAGGGTAGTGGAATGTTACTTTTTCAGCAATATCGTTTCTTATTGCAATGAGTATTAATCGTTCTCTTTTCTGAGGTACTTTGTACTGAATGGCTTTTAGGACTTGTGGCTCTACTAAGGTGTATCCTAATTCCGCGATAACATTTTTAATTACATCAAAAGTATGCCCGTTATCGTGTGTATATAAGCCCTTTACGTTTTCGCCCATAAAAACCTTGGGCTTAACTTCTTTTACGGCTCTAGCTAACTCAAAGAATAATGTACCCCTAGCATCTTCAAATCCA
Organism: uncultured Eubacteriales bacterium; assembly: GCA_964640345.1. Taxonomy (GTDB): domain Bacteria; phylum Bacillota; class Clostridia; order TANB77; family RGIG9151; genus RGIG9151. The sequence continues at coordinate 1,543 of CAZXFU010000139.1, read as the reverse complement.
GCTTTATTGCCGGCATAACTAAAGGCTTGGCAAGGAAATCCGCCAGAAAGAAAATCTACTTTCCCTTCATATTCTTTAAAATTTATATCGTGTACATCTCCTTCAATGACATTCCAATCAGGACGATTCTTTCTTAATGTTGCACAAGCTGAATTATCAAATTCGTTCAATAAGACGTGCTTAAATCCAGCTTTTTCCATGCCAAGGGCTAGCCCACCTCCACCGGCAAATAGTTCTATTGATGTATATTGTCTTTTAGGAATGACTTTATATTCTTCATCCCATTTGCTATGCACCATAGATTCTATTTGGGGTATATTTAACAAATTGCGGGCATAAAAGCCTTCTCTCCCGTTCTCGTCTTTGTCTGACAATAGAGTTCCATTAGATACCCATGTTTCTACTGTACGTAAGGACACACTTAGTATATCCGCCAAATTTGTTTTTGTAAAAAATTGTTCCATCTTAGAAATTATTAAAACCTTCGTATTTGCTAAATGCTAGCAGATATAGACTTTTGAATGTGTTGGAAGAAATTTTGCTAAGTTCGTCACAAACACTACTACTAATAGCTTTTGTGTGTACTTCTTCAATAACATCATCTAAAATTGTAGGTAAAACGTTGCATAGTTTGGCAAAAGCATCTCTATCTCCAAACACAATTTCATAGAACTTATCCATAGAAACCCGTCTTATTCTAGGATGTTCAACTTGGTTTTTATCTATAGATGTTTTCCAGATTATATTTTGCGATTTTTTTGCAATAGCTTCTACAAGCATACAAGTTGACTCAGAGTCTTTGAGTATCTGGTTTTGCATTTTTATGTATGTTGATTTTGCAGAAGAAGAGTTCATAGTGTTATGCTTATTCTTCATTTCTACATAAATCTTCAGGTAATCATTTGCCACATCAAAGACTTGTTCTGGGACATACCAACCCCCACCAGCATACTTAAATAAATTTTGATGGAAATATCCTATATGATTACTATTCGATTTATCTGCTTGTCTTATACATTCTGAATCTATTATTTGTTCAAAAGTCTTTCCATAGACTTTTGCATCAAAAGTCAATTTTATAGGATCTATAATATTGCTGTTAAACTCTTCCAAATCAATCATTGATTTGTAGTGCTTAACAGTATTCTTAACGTGCTCATAAATCTGTTCATCAGATATGAAGCCTAGGTTATATCTGTTTTTTGTCATATATGTAGTTAACAATATAATTTATACTTTCATTTTAAGTAAACAAAACACCTTGCAAAGATACTAATTTTCCACAAAGAAAATCACAAGATTGCAAAACGAAAGAGACACTAATAGGTGTATAATTTTGCCTATATTTGCTTTAAAAAACAATAGTTTTGCTACTCTGCTATAATAAGTTTGGCAAAGATAGTAGAAAAACAGGCAGGTTTTAGATTCTATGCTGTTGTTATCGTGTTGTTTTACCATTGTCGTGCATTATCTGTCTAGTGTTTTTGCTTGAGCACGAACATCCAGCTCTCGCTCTCGAAAGTGAGGGCAAGGGTGGTGTTGT
>CAZXFU010000138.1:0-2575 GCA_964640345.1 uncultured Eubacteriales bacterium | reverse complement strand
GGATGTGCCGCTTGCTATCGCAGATGCAACTTCCCTGACAGAAGCTGGTTACATAGGCGATGATATCGAAAGTGTACTGTCCAAACTTCTGACAGCAGCAGATAACGATGTGGAAAAAGCAGAGCGCGGCATCGTATTTATCGACGAGATCGACAAACTTGCTAAAAAGAAAAATGCGACACAGCGTGATGTCAGTGGTGAGTCCGTACAGCAGGGAATGTTGAAACTGTTAGAAGGCGCAGAAGTGGAAGTGCCGATCGGAGCAACCAGCAAAAATGCCATGGTTCCGATGACAACCATTGATACATCTAATATTTTATTTATCTGCGGTGGTGCTTTTGACGGCTTAGAAAAAGTAATTACCGAAAGGCTTGGCAAAAAAGCGATTGGATTTGGAACTACGAGCGACAGTAAAAAAGATTTGGATTTAAGTGAAACCTTAGAGCAACTTCAACCTCAAGACTTAGTTAAATTCGGTTTAATACCTGAGTTTATAGGAAGATTACCTATTGTCGCAACACTTCATCAATTAGACGAAAAAGCACTTGTTGAGATACTTACAAAACCTAAGAATGCTTTGGTTAAGCAATATCAAAAGTTGTTTGAGTATGATGATGTGTTAATAGAGTTTAAAGAGGGAAGCTTAGAAGCAATCGCCAAACGTGCAATTGAAAGGAAAACCGGTGCAAGGGGCTTAAGAGCTATATTAGAGGAGATAATGCTTGATATTATGTATGACATACCTTCTTCTAACAATATAGAAAAAGTTATAATAACACCTGAATGTATTTTAGAAGGAGTAAAGCCGGAGGTTGTTTATAACGAAAATAGGGTACCGCTCAAAAAATCTAAAAAAGTTTCGCATAAACCTGATCAAAGGTTGGCTTAATGAGATAAAGAAACACTCGATGATTAATGAATAAGTATTTGAGAGAAGAAAGACTGTTGAAAAAAAATCAACAGCCTTTTTTAGTTGGTATGTTTTTTGCGTTATACCAGCAAAATGCTAAGATGTAAGAAACGATTAGTACTATTAGGAATTTTATTAGTAGCATAAAAATATAGTTTACACTTGAAGAACTAAATATATTTATTCCAAGGTCGTTTGGTAAAAAAGACAGTATTAACGGATGGAACAAATATATGATGAATGATTTTTTACTGATTTCTTCTAAAACAAGACTTCTATTTATATATCTTAATAAATAAACTAAAGTTAGTATAATTAGACTCCAATAAATAGGTGAGAATAATAGTGTTGATGTATAGGTATAGTTTATAAACTCAAGATTTACATAACGATATCCGGCAAAAACAGTTAATAATGAGACTATGAAAATAAACCAATTGTTATAGAAGTGTTTTATACTGTTATAATTAAATCCTATCCAAACACCTAGTGTTACAGGCAACGTATATGAGAAGATTACACTGGCAAAATGTGTAAATGTCTTGAATATCTGTAATCTGAATATTAGTGTAAATACAGATTGCAAAATTAGAGCCATTGTTATACAAATCGAAAAGCTAAGAATTTGATTTAATTTTAATTTACTTATTTTTTTTGCAACAAACCATGTTAATGGGAAAAGCAAGTAGAGTTGTATTATTAGCGGTATAAAGTATAGATGATATGCTGCATTTCCTAGGCATAAATATCTAATAATTTTCCAAAATGATAGTTCTATGCCTGGTTCCCAGAATATAATATAAATAATGCTCCAAAGTATAAGAGCGGATAGGACCTTAAATATTTTTTTTGACACAAATTTTATCCAGTTTACTTTTTCGGTATTTCTTAGCTTGTATGTCATTATTAATGCACTTATAAACAAAAATGCAGGTACCGCAAACGTTATGGCACAATTAAATGAGCCAACTGCGGTATAGAGTAACGAATCTTTTGGCAGAGTAAGGCATGATGATGTTATATGAATAAGAATGACAAGTATCGTTGCCACTCCACGTAAGTAGTCTATTTCCTTGATTTTTTCCATTTTAATTTCCTCCATATCAAAAAAATTCTATCAAAAAAGAAGGAGTTTTTCAATTAAAATAAAACTATTCTTGTATAGAATGTTATAACGAAGGAGAGTAATAATGAAGAAAATTGTACTTGGGGCACTAATAGTGATATGTATCGGGACTTTTGCATTAGCATGGCATTTTTCTGAAAAAGTTGAAGAACTTGGAGATAATCTAAAAACAGATAATTTGCATATATATAAAAGCGAAGAGATGGGCTTTGAAATTGGAATTTTAGAGGACATGATTGTTGATGAAAGTTTAGCCGGAATTGTGACTGAAATACATAATAAGGATATTTCGCTAAGTGTATTTTTTGATGATTTTACGAAAAGTGGCAATAATTATGGCGGATATGTGGATTATTCAAATAAATTTCTTAGAGATACGGTAAATCACAAGCTTATTGAGGAAAAAATTACCGAAATAGATGATAAATATACTCACTTTTTGGCATATTCTAGGGAAAAATTAAAAAGACTTGAAGACGATAAAAATTATTATTGCTCGGCTGAGATAAAAGTTACAAACACAAAGGTTTATACTCTTT
>CAZXFU010000137.1:526-2616 GCA_964640345.1 uncultured Eubacteriales bacterium | reverse complement strand
ATAGGAATAATAGATGATGCATCAAAGGCTATTACCGGTCAAGAATTAGATAAGGTAAAAGATGAGGATTATAAAGAACTTGTAACAAAATATTTTGTTTATGCGAGAGTATCGCCTGAGCACAAAGTGAAAATCGTAAAAGCTTGGAAAGAAAATGAAAAGACAGTTGCAATGACAGGCGATGGCGTTAATGATGCTCCGGCACTAAAAAATGCGGATATAGGTGTTGGAATGGGAATTACAGGAACGGACGTTTCAAAAAGCGTTTCGAATATGGTTTTAACAGACGACAATTTTGCAACCATTGTGAGTGCAGTAGAAGAAGGAAGAAAAATTTACAGTAATATCAAAAAAGCCGTACAATTTTTACTTTCTTCAAACTTGGCAGAGGTTGTAGCAATATTCGTTGCAACACTTTTAGGACTTATTACAAAACAGAATTGGAATATTTTAGCGGCTGTTCAGATTTTATGGATTAACCTTGTAACAGATGCTTTTCCGGCTTTGGCACTTGGAGTTGAAAAGGCTGAAAGTGACGTTATGAATAAAAAGCCTAGAAAGGCAAAAGCAAGCTTTTTTGATGATGGTATGGGTGTAAATGTTATATTCCAAGGAATTGTTATTGGTGGTCTTACATTACTTGCATATTATGTTGGCGAATTTGTTTATCATGAACATACTTTAGGAATGACGATGGCATTTGCAACTTTGTCGTTTACAGAGCTTTTCCATTCATTTAATGTGCGTTCGCTAGACAAATCATTATTTACAATAGGTGTATTTTCAAATAAAACTTTAGTATGGGCAATTTTGGGTTCTTCGATACTACAGTTAGTTGTTTTAACAATACCTGGAATTGCAAACCTATTTGAGATTGAAATAATGCATACGGCTCAATGGTTGTGGGTACTTGGTTTATCGTTCTCAATAATTCCGATTGTTGAGATTCAAAAAGCGATTTACCGTGCGACACATGTTGAGAAAATAATGTAGAGTAAAAATGAAAAAAATCCGCTAGTTTTAACTAGCGGATTTTTTTCAATGAATCAAAGCTCCGATTTGGGCTTTGATTTCATCGGGAAGATCCTTGAGAGCAAAAGCCCGCTCAAGGACCTCTCGATCCTGAATGCCTCTGGTTAAGAGGAATTCTTCGATCAGGTCCCGTTTAAAAGCCCGTTGGGGCTGCCACGGAACCATCAGTGCGTAAAATACGAGTTGGACTTCTGATTCAGTAATCGGAATCAACAGGTTTCCACACTTTACGCGATGAACCTCGTCATCGTTAAAGTGATATATGAATTTGGTCCCAAACAAGTTGAAACCAAACTCACAAATAACGTCGATGTCAATTCCGTCGACGGTATACTCGACGAAACCCATCGAACAAAAATGGTTTTCACGGGAAGGGTCCTTGTCGTACCCTTTCCGTGCCCCGATAGTTTCAAGGATATTTATTACATCCTTGAAACTACCGGGCGAGACCAACAGATCAAAATCGTGGAAGTTATCCACGATCCCTTCTCAGAATAATGCGAAGGAGCAGGCGAAAGCGTACTTCACGCCCGCATCGTCAAAACGTTTTGCAATTTTTTGTAGAACGTTTTTTCGTTCCTGGTACTTCGCCGAATAGTTGAGTGCTGCAACGTTGGCAGCTTTCTGAGTCGAATACCTCATATTTTACATCCTCCTTTTTCACCTGTTATAGTACAGGCCGTCCTGCCAATTGGCACAATATATAATTAATTAATACTATAATTATGTTAACATAATTAATTTTAAAAGTCAAATAATATATCAATTATAAAGGATAAATTAACTTTATTCCATAAAAAACTTGTTGCCGGTTACAGAGCTAATATGTTCTTTGCTGTCGATGTGCATTAAATAGATAGATTTATTCTGTGATTTTAATTCTTCCAGTTTTGGCAGTATATCATTGATATATAAATGAACGCCACCGTTTGATGCAGACACATCCACATAAAGCGAGGTCATCACATTAAAATAAGGTTCAAACGGTTTTAGGGTAGAAGTGTCACCGGTATATATAATACTTTCATCTTCTAAAGTAAGTACAAATCCATAACAAT
>CAZXFU010000137.1:0-516 GCA_964640345.1 uncultured Eubacteriales bacterium | reverse complement strand
TAAGTCTTTAACATGTTTAGTTTTTATAAAGGATATATTTTGTGTGGATTGTTTTATTTCATAAGCAACGCTTGGTGCACCGGTAATTTCCAAATATTTTTTTATATATTTGCATTTGCTTATTACAGTAATTTTTTTGTGAAAAACAAACCAAGCGTATAAAATTAGTTGAGATAAAGAACCGGCATGGTCGTTATGCAGATGAGTTATTATAATTTCAATACTGTCGTATTTTTTTAGGTCAAATTTTTCTTTTATAATATTAAAAACAGTATAGCCACAATCGATTATAAGCAATTTTTTTTCTGTTTCATAGTATGCGGAATTGTTTTTGCTTCCAAATCCAGAGTCTCTTCCTAAAAATTTTAATTCCATTTTAGTCACCTCATAAAAATAATAACATATTTAGGAAATAAAAAAAAGTGGATGTAAAAAAACGAGGTTACCGAAAAAGTCTTTACAAATAAAAAAGCTGGACTTCGTCCACTCTATGTCGCTTCGCGACAAAATATTAAT
>CAZXFU010000136.1:0-2631 GCA_964640345.1 uncultured Eubacteriales bacterium | reverse complement strand
ACATTAATATTTTGTCGCGAAGCGACATAGAGTGGGCGAAGTCCACCTTTTTTATGTAATAGGAAATTCCTCTAAAAAAGCGAGTGAAACGAGCAATAAAAGGGAATTTCTATTACCAAAAAAGATACATTAATATTTTGTCGCGAAGCGACATAGAGTGGGCGAAGTCCACCTTTTTTATTCCTAAGAATTATCCTTGAATAATCAATTAAAAAATGATAAGCTTATCCAAGAATGTTATGGAGGCAACAATGAAGATAATTGTAAATAATAAGGATAAGAAAGTGCCAGTGGAGTTACTTGATGCTTGTGGTAAGAATGAGGTTTTGGCGAAAGTTTTATATAACAGAGGAATAAGGGATGTAAATACCTTAAAAATGTTTACAGACAGTAGTTATTATATACCATATGATGAGCTAAGTTTCCCTCCGATGATTAAGGCTTGCCGGATGATAAAAGATGCTTTAAATGATAGTGAAAAAATTGCAGTTTACGGGGATTATGATGTTGACGGTGTTACGGCTACCAGTGTTTTGGTTTTAGGACTAAAAAAATTAAATGCAGATGTGGTGTATCATGTGCCAGACAGATTTTCTGAGGGATATGGTATGAATGTTGGTGTAGTTGAGAAACTACATGATGAGGGCGTAAAAACTATTGTGACTTGCGATTGTGGAATATCTAATTTTGATGAGATTTTAAGGGCTAAAGAGCTTGGAATGAAGGTAATTTTAACGGATCATCATACCATTGGCGAAAAAATCCCCGAGGCAGATGTTGTTATAAATTATAAATTACTTTCGGAGGGGCATCAGGTTAGAAATGTTTCGGGGTGTGCCACAGCGTACTTTCTTATAAAAGCGTTATATTCTTATTTGGGGGTAGCGTTAGAGGACAATTACTTAGATTTAGTCGCGTTATCTATTATTTCTGATGTTATGCCGTTAAGAGATGAAAGCAGGTATTTGTTTCAAAAAGGTTTTTTAGAATTAAAAAATCCTAGGAGAGTGGGATTAAAAGCACTTGAAAATATTATAAACATAGAAGATTTGAGTGTTGAGGATATAGGTTTTCAGCTTACTCCAAGGCTTAATGCTGTTGGAAGAATGGACACAGCAAGAACAGCGGTTGAGCTTTTTCTCACAGACGACGAGGAAACCGCAAATAGCCTGGCTATTGAAATTGATAGGTTTAATACTGACAGAAAGAATATTCAAAGTGAAATATATGCTAGAGCTAAAGAAATTGTTGAAACAGAGAAAAAGAATAAAAAAATATTGATTGTATACGGAGAAAATTGGCATCACGGTATTATAGGAATTGTTGCCGGGAAAATATGCGAAGAATACAAGAAACCCTGTATTATTTTGACAATGAATGAAAATGGAGATGTGGTAGGCTCCGCACGGTCTACTGAGCTATTAAATATTTATGAGGCATTAAATAAATTTTCGGAATATTTAATAAAATTCGGCGGTCATTCTCAGGCAGCAGGTCTTTCATTAAAGTTTGAAAATTTGAGTAAGTTTACTGAGGCTCTTGAAAAATATGCAGATATTTATTTGACAGAAGATTATGAAGAAACGGTTCTTGTTGACTACGTTTTGCCGTTTGATATGATAAATGAAGATTTGTTTGAGGCATTAAGGCTTGGTGAACCGTATGGAGAAGCTTTTTTGCCACCTAAATTTGTTACACCGAAGGTAAGAATATTAAGAGAAACGATTAATAAAGGAACACATCATTTTATGACGCTTTCGGATGACACAAAACGAGAGATCGGGACAACGTTGTGGAATTACGGAAAAGATGAGCTTTGCGGAAAAGAATGTACAATAATTTATGATATCTATAAAGATACGTATAACGGCAGAAATGAAATAAAGATAAAAATACAAAATATTTTATTTGATAATGTTGAAATTGTTCAAAATAAAGTGAAATGGATTGACAGAAGAAATATAGATGTTCATGAGATAATAAAAGAATTTCATGGTTGTACAATTTTTTATGAAGGACCTTCGATGTTTAAGCCGCCATTTCCGACAGTCGGCAGCAAGTATGATGAAAAAATTTCTACACTTGTATTGTATTCTTTGCCAAAAAGTAATAGAATTCTACATGAATTGATTGAGAATACTTGTCCGAAGTGTGTTGTGCTTAATTATTCGTATATTCCTAAGTATGACGGTTTGTCTTTTCAGAAAATGTTTATGGGAAGTGTAAAAAATATAGTAAATAATTTAGATGGAAAGATTAGTTTAGAGGAATTTTCAAATATAATACAAACAGGTAAGAGTTTTATTATTACATACAGCAAATTGTTAGCCGAATGCGGTTATCTTAATTTTTCATTAAATGACAATGAAGAATTAAGGTATTCGATAAATCAGGCTAAAAAAGGAAAGATTAATGAGTATTTAGCAAATATTTCAACAAGGTATTTGAGAGAAAAAGAAGAATATGTCAAATATATGGTAAACACACCGATTTGTGACAAAGAGCAGGGGGAAGAGAAATGAGAAAAAGAATTTTAAGCTTGGTTTTATGTGTATTGGTGTTATTTAACACATCGTTTGCTGCAACAGAAGCTGTTTCAGACTTTAATACAGAAAATTTAACACTATTTAA
>CAZXFU010000135.1:0-2716 GCA_964640345.1 uncultured Eubacteriales bacterium | reverse complement strand
TAACATAGAAAGGATTTCTTTTTCATCAGTTTACACAGTTTTTTCTACATACTCATTTTTCACACACTCATTCAATATAAAAATAACTGTTCTTCAATGAACAGCTATTTTTATAATATGGGGGGAGGATAGAACACACGTCATCTCCCTATTTTTATTTTCTATGAAAATCCGAGTTGGAAGTAAATAATTTGTAAAAATGATATTTAAATATATTCAATAGGCAATGCTATCAAGTTTTCTCTCAAATACATTTTTTTATCATAAAGGCAGATGATTGCACCCATACCTCTTTTTTTATCTGGAATTCCGTCAAGGACATCAAATTCAGATGCCATATCTACTTTAGGAGAAGCGGACATTTTTATTTCAATAGGGTATAGAACGCCATCCTGTTGAAGTATAATATCAATTTCGCCGTCAATCTCTATTTCTTTACCGTTTTCTTTAATTTTTTTCTTGTCTTTACCATTGTAGTAGAAAACATTAAAATCATATTCCAAACCTTCATTAGAATAGGATTTTAGAATTTCATTAATAACAAATGTTTCAAACATAGCCCCCGCCATAGCACCGTTCTTTAAAGTTTCAGAAGTTAACCATCTTGTGAGATAACAACATAGCCCGGTATCCCTAAAGTAAAGTTTTGGTGTCCGTATAGCCCGGTTTAGGGCACTGGATGTGTAAGGCTTAAGAATATATATAATACCGCTTTTTTCAAGAATAGATATCCATTCCTTTACGGTAACTTCCGAAACGCCTACTTCCAATGATATGTTTTTATAATTGATTACTTGCCCGGTACGTGCTGCTACACAAGTTAGAAATTTCACAAAGGTAAGGTAATTTTGAGTTTTAATTAATTTATTTACATCTCGTTCTAAATATGTTTTAACATATGATTGATAAAAATCAATCCACTCTCTTTGCGGGTTAGAATACAGTTCAGGATAACTACCACGATGTATGGTTTCCCAAAGAGTGTCACGATAATTCTTTAGTTCTTTTTCTCGCTCATTTAAATATTCATTTGTTGGAATAAAATGATTTTTAAACGGAACATCATAAATTTCACGTAAAGATAAGCCTTCAAGTTCGACTACTGAAATTCTCCCGGCAAGAGATTCACTCACTCCTTCCATTAATTGAAGTTTTTGCGAGCCGGTAAGATAAAAATTTCCATAGTTTTCTGTATTATCAAGTATGATTTTAAGTTTATTAAATATGGAAGGACATTTTTGAACCTCATCAATTACCAATGGAGAAGGATTGTTTAATAAAAACAGATTCATATCTTCTTCAGCCTGTGCTAATAAAAGATCATCATCAAAGGTAACTTGGTTTACTTTTCCGAAAAGATGCTTATATAAGGTAGATTTTCCAACTTGTCTTGGACCGGTTAGAAGAATTGCTTTACTGTTATTAGCTCTACGACTAACAACGTCTTCAATATGTCGTTTAATAGAATACATAACGCACTTCCTTTCTTGGCTAATCTAAAGTACAACTTTATTGTAGCCCAAAACTGTTCTATTGTCAAGGAGTTTGAATGATTTACTCATTTCAAATATATGATAGTAATCAATATTTCAGTTCTTAATATTCTCATGTTTTACAGATAAAATACCTTAATAGTTTTAGAGGCTATAGAATCATTAAACAGAAAAGAAAATATAATTGTGCTAATTGAATATGTTAAAATTTGTATTTTTTGTTGCAAATAAAAATTAAATAAGTATAAGAGAAAATGAAGGGAGTGATATTTGATGGTAATATCAGTTGATACAGGGAATAAACAAATAAAAACAATTAGAAAAACATTTACAGCCGGTTTGGTTGAGCATGATGGCGAACCGGGATTTGGGGGTAATGTATTAAAGTATAATGAAAAATACTACACGTTAAGCAAAAAGAGAATTCCATACATGGCAGATAAAACAAAGGATGAAAGGTATTTTATTCTTACATTGTTTGCAATTGCTTATGAATTAGAGGAGACATTAGATGATGTAGAAGGGGATCTAATTGATATTACTCTATTACTAGGATTGCCACCGGCACATTATTCTATGTATAAGCAGAACTATGAGAATTATTATAAGAGGGAAAATGAGTTAATAGAATTTGAATTTAATAAAAAAGTTATTATATAAATATATCTGAGGTTAAGATATATCCGCAGGCGTATGCTGCTATCGCAAATGATATAGGGACAGTCAAAAAATTTGATAGAGCTATAATAATTGATATTGGTGGATTTACATCAGACATATTACAAATTCAAAATGAAAAAGCAGATTTGTCTATTTGCTATTCAGAAGAAAACGGAACAATTCGGTTTTATAATTTAGTGAAAAACAGAATGGTTATGAAGCATGGTGTAAAAATGAACTATAGCTGAAGCCGTAAGTAAGAGAATTGTTGGTAAAAGTTTAGAAGTTGTTAAGGACGTGAATAGTGAGGATAATGATGTTTTAATGGATACAATGAGTCTTTTCGGAATATGAATGTTCCGGATCAAGTTTGTTAGCGATTAATGAAATTACTTGTTTTAATGGTATAGTTGAATGTTTATAATTAGGGAAAACTTCTTGGAAAGTGAGTGTGTGAAAAAATTTCTGTAAATAAAATCTTCTATGATAATGAATGAGCTATACAGAATTTTACAGCTCAAAAGTAATATACTATAAGAAAAAGGGTGTATCAATTAGACCTG
>CAZXFU010000134.1:0-2743 GCA_964640345.1 uncultured Eubacteriales bacterium | reverse complement strand
ATAACCTTATATAGTGCGTTCTTCACAACACTTATAGAAAGACCCGCCGAAATATTTTCAACACTAGCTCCATCCTTTTGAGCCTGCTTTACAGACGAATTCATAAAAACAGTACATCTTGAGCCGAGATCTGCCGGTTTATCTGCAAAAAGTCCAAGCATTGCAAAATCTTTTATATCGTATCCCAAAACATTTGCAAAAGTCTGTAAAAACGATCCGCACCCCGAAGAACACGCTTCATTTAAGAAAATATTATCTATAGCACCATTTCTTATCTTGAAGCACTTTATATCCTGCCCGCCAATATCTATAACGAAATCCACATTAGGCATAAACTTCTTTGCAGCGGTAAAATGAGCAACAGTCTCAACAATCCCGAAATCAACCTTAAAAGCATTCTTTATAAGCTCTTCGCCATAGCCTGTAACAGCACTCGCAGCGATTCTTATACTTGGATTTTCATCATATAACTTCCTTAATTGTTCTAATATTAAAGGAATAGGGTTCCCGCTGTTTGACTGATAATTTGAATACAATAACTCGCTCTTTTCCCCTACAACAACAAATTTTACGGTAGTAGAACCGGCATCAATTCCTAAATACACATTTCCCTCATAACTCTTTAAATCTAAAGTCTCTACTCTTTCTTTTTCATGACGAGATATAAACTCCTCATATTCTTCTTTATCCTTAAATAGAGGCTCAATAGAATTATATTTTTCAGTAGAACTGTAATTTTTTAGCCATTCTATAAGGTTATTATAATTTAGCCTGTTATCTGCCTTATAAGATGCACCGTACGCCACATAATACAAAGAATTTTCCGGGCACTTTCCCTCTATACCAAGTTTTAAATTAAAAGCATTTCTAAGCTCAGATAAAAACGTCAAAGGTCCGCCCAAAAACAAAACATTCCCTTCAATCTCTCTCCCCTGTGCAAGGCCAACAATAGTTTGATTAACCACTGCATCTAAAATACTCTTTGAAATGTCTTCTTTTTTAGCTCCTTGATTTAATAACGGCTGAACATCCGTTTTCGCAAACACCCCACATCTAGATGCAATAACATACGTCCTTTCAGCTTTCTTTGCATAATCATTCAATTCGTCAACAGTAATATGAAGTAAAGTCGCCATCTGGTCAATAAAAGCACCGGTGCCCCCTGCACAAGTACCATTCATTCTTACTTCCAAGCCATTAGTCAAGAAAAGGATTTTTGCATCTTCTCCGCCAAGTTCAATAATAGTATCTGTCTTAGGATTTAAAACATCTACTGCAATTTTAGTAGCATAAACTTCCTGAATAAACGGAATATTTAACTTTTCAGCTATTTTCATACCTGCAGAACCTGATATTGCTAAAGAAAAAGTTTTATCCCTTGTCACTATATCCTTTATCTTTGTAAGCACCTCTAAAGTTTTTTCAACAATCTTAGAAAAATGCCTCTCATAAGAAGTATATATAATATTATCCTTATCATCCAAAATAACACACTTTATAGTGGTTGAGCCAATATCTAATCCTACTCTCAAAACAGTGTCCTTCTTTCATACAAATTTCGACTATATTTTATCAAAGAAAGGGTCAAAATGTCAAATGGAATGATTTGCCTTTATTTTTTTATTGCATTGAAATTAGTATAATATTGTGATATTTTAAGTATGATAATTTTTAATGGAGGTTAAACAATGAAAATCTCAACAAACTATGATAAAAAAGCTCTAAATGAGTTCTTACAATCCAATTCGAAATCTCATTTTATGCAATCGTTTGAATGGACAAAAGTAAAGAGTAACTGGAAAAATGAATTTGTAGTTGCCTATGACGACAACAATAAAATAATCGGTGCAATGCTTGTTTTAATAAGGAAAATGCCTATCTTTAATTATACGCTTATGTATTCCCCACGTGGCCCTGTATGTGATATATATAACTTAGAAATAATGCAAGGACTAATAAATAAAGTTAAGGAGCTTGCAAAAAAATACAACGCATACACATTAAAAATGGATACAGACGTTTTAGCAGCAGATGAAAAATTTGCAGAAGTAGCAAAAAAATGTGGATTTTCACTTCCTAAAAAAAGTAAAAATTTTGAAGGAATACAACCACGTTTTGTATTTAGAATTAACAATATAAAAGGAAAAAGCGAAGATGAAATGCTTGCATCTTTTGAATCAAAAACAAGATACAACATAAGACTTGCCACTAAAAAAGGAGTAACCGCAAAAGTAGGAACACGTGAAGACTTAAAAGAATTTCACAGAATAATGCTTGAAACCGGGGTAAGAGACGGATTTGTCATTCGATCTTTAGAGTATTTTGAAAAAATGTACGATGAAATGGTCCCAAACCACTTAAGACTTTATATGGCTTACTTAGATAATAAGCCTATTGCCGGAACAATTGCCATTTTATATGGAGATAAATGCTGGTATTTATATGGAGCAAGCAGTAATGAACATAGAAATGTTATGCCAAATTATCTTCTACAATGGGAAATGATTAAGTGGGCACTTGAATCCGGTTGTAATGTTTACGACTTTAGAGGCGTATCGGGAGACTTAAATGAAAATAACCATCTTTATGGACTATACAGATTTAAAAAAGGCTTTAATGGAGACTTTACAGAATTTATAGGCGAAATGGATTTAGTATTCAAGCCTTTTATACGATTTGTTTTAGAAAAAGGCAGTGCCATTTATAAAAAAATACGTCGAATTATTTTCGTTAAGAAAAATAG
>CAZXFU010000133.1:0-2755 GCA_964640345.1 uncultured Eubacteriales bacterium | reverse complement strand
GGATTTATCCATTTTGGGAATAACACTCTCCATTCTTTTGCAATTTTTCGAAATATCTTCAACTTTTTCATGGTGATATCCCTCATAAATGTTAAATCTAAAAATCTGAATTTTTTACCCACTTGAGCAAGAAATCATTATTTAGGTTTTTATCGTCTAATCTGGTATGATATGCTGCTTTAATAGATTCGGCCATATAGCTCGGGAAAGTATCCGCAGAATCGTACATCTTAGATAGTTGACAATCAAAAATCTTTGGGCTGCCACCAACAATTTCCCATGCTAAACTATGGGCGCCGCCTTTAGACCAAAATAGAGATAATTCGCCCCTTGCTCCCTCCGGATAAATGGATAAACTGTTAAAAATATTGTCAGCCTGATGCCCTGGAACAATTTCGGTTTGTTTTCCTGTAAAATCCGAAAGGGAAGATCCATTCATCATTTTGCGCACATAACCTAAGAAACCAATATTCTCGCCTTTATGAGTAGCATTGTACAATCCGAACGCATTTTGCCCGTTTGTAGCATCAATCGGGGTTAATTCGTCCTTGAACAACGTTACGGAAAATATCTTCGGCATTCATCGTGGAATCAGCAAGAGATGGATTTTTCTTCCATTGTGGTAAGTCGCCCTGCGCCCACGCCTTGCCTTTAGCGACCAAACGGTTAAATTCTCCGCTATTAACCAGCTTATATCCAGCATATGCCGCCACCAATGCGGCCGCAATTTTTTCTTGCCGGATTTTTTTTGCCTGCCGCTTTTTCAGCTTCGCTGGACGTCATTCCTTTAGAACGGTATTTTTCCTCGAGTTTCTGACGATGCTTAGATTTTTTTCTGTTGACAGGTTCGTATTCTTTACGAATGCCCCATTTCATGCCTTTGACACCGTAATGTTGCAAAACTCCATTTTTACTATAAGTTATTTCTTGTAGAATGTCAATCCCTCCTTTTAATCGCTTTCGGCTGTCACATTGATACGCCACTCAAGTTCGCTAATCTGCCGATTAATAGCTTCGATAACAGCAGAACCCAAAGGTGGATCAAAAGCTAATTTCACCTTCAAATAAATAAAAGCTCTTACAAATTCAAGACGAGGATCATCGTACAAGAATTCAGACCATGTTTTACTTGCATCCTCGATACGAAAGCCATCTTCGGGACCGACACCGAGTTGTGTTAGAACAGAGAAAGCCGAGTTAATGTATATAATAATGTCAGGATCAAAGTGGTTGTAATCTTCAGCGATTCCAAGCAGTTTTTTAATCGATATTAGTATACTGTCCATATCGGTTCCTCCTTACTGCATGGCAGTAATAAACTTCTTCATGCAGAAACCTTCAATGCCGGTAGCAGTGCAGATGGCATACCACTCATCAGTAGAAGCATCAAGATCAATCTCGACTTCGTCAAGGCAGGTCACAACCGTGGCAACTTCCGCTTCCTTATAAGGTTCTGTACGAACGTTTAAGCGAAGACAGTCTGTGACCACGCCATATGTTTTGATAATTTCTATCACCTCAGTCTCTGCTTCCTCTACAGGTTGCTCTTCATCAGTTTTAACAAGTTCTTCGAGGATTGTCTCCTCGTAATTGTGATTAGACATTTAAAAAATTCTCCTTTCATAATTTTCTCCAAGGACAAGTGTCATTACGGCTTCGCTCAACCGGAGCAAGAATCAGAAGCGCTTCGTCACCGTAATGGATTGCGTTATGTGTATTGTGTTTAGTACAAATTACATTCTCCGGATCAAACACACATGGGTTTCTATAAAGAATATCCTCATAAGTAATTGGATTTAAATGATGGACTAAAACAGGTCCGTAAATTTCGAACCCCTGAACACCTAAATCACATCCGCCATCTCGAATGATAATACTGTCTCTAAAACTTGACCACTCGTTGCTGTGGTAAAGTTCTTGGTTAAGCCACCGTTTACAGCCAAAAGTTTTTTGCCCAACTTCGCCATTAAGTTTCAAATATAGAAACCTTTCCTTAAAAGTAGTAAGAGCGACAAGTTCGGAGTAAGTTTTAAATTTCATCGTCGTCCTCCTCATTGGCACCGGCATACTTTCTGAAAGCAATGAGAGCGTTATTATATAACTCTTTTGCTTCACTATTGGAAATCAGATTTTTAGTTTTAGCATCAATAAGCTCTTTCTGCTTCTCAAGAATTTCTCTTTCAATTCGTTCTTTTGTGGAACCTAGTTTTAAATAATGGGTTATAACTTGAGAAGAAGCAGTCCCATCTCTGAGCTGTTTTTCAGCACACTGGACCGCAAGGGAAATCATCAAATTCTCTTGCGCTTCGAGAGTTATTGGAGGTCTTAATTTGTTGCTAGTATCGGAAGTTTTTTTTGTTTTAACTTTTGACATACTTATCGCCTCCTCTCTAAATTATTTTGCTTGATTTGTAACTTGTATCTTTTGTGTTTTACATATGTTTGGATACATTATTTGAAAGAACTTACAGAACTGGATCCCCTCAATCACTGAAAGGAGAAAACGAAGACACATGAAAGGAATAATGTTTGCAAAAAAATCGGAATGTTGATATTCCGCCCCCAACTCTGTAAGCTCGTTCAAATACTGTACTGGTCATAAGTAAAACTAAACCCTAAAAAATACCCCCGGAGAAAATTTTAGGACCACCGCGATGACATAGGGGGTGTAGTTTTTGGTGCCCTCCCCCTATGTTTTTTGGTAGCCTATGCTAATTTAAGGAAACTTACTTTTTGTTACCTTGATAGTTAGTAT
>CAZXFU010000132.1:0-2835 GCA_964640345.1 uncultured Eubacteriales bacterium | reverse complement strand
GGGCAGCCGGGACAGCACACAGCAGTCCTATATCGCGTATGAACAGATATGCAAACTGGTAATTGAGCTGATCCGGCAGTTCTACGACCTGCCGCGGCAATTCCGCATCACCGGTGAGTACGGGCAGGCGCAGTTCGTTTCGTACAGCAACAAGGGCCTCAGCGAGCCCCTGCAGGGCCTCAGCGGGGAGGTCAGCTACCGCAAACCGGAGTTTGACATTGAGGTGCATGCGCAAAAGCAGAGTGCCTACACCAAGCAGACCAACAACGAGCTGGCGCTGCAGCTCTACCAGCTTGGCTGCTTCAACACGCAGCAAGCGGAGCAGACACTCATGCTCCTCGATATGATGGACTTCGATGGGAAAGATATCCTCTGCCAGAAGCTCCAGAAGGCAGCGCAGCGGGATCAGGCGCTGGCGTATTACATTCAGCAGGCCTACGCGCTTGCCATGCAGGACGGCAACGCCCAGCTTGCCCAGCAGGCCGCAGCGGACATGCAGCAGCTTGGCATTCAGTTCGCCACGGTGCCCGGAGGCGGGAGCGCTCAGACGGCCGCTGGAACGGCGGCGGATGCGGAGAGTGGTGTGACGGTCAGGGCCAGGGCACAGGCGGCGCAGGCAGCAGTGCCCCAGGGGGGCTAAGGGATGGTCAAAATCAAGTACGTCCGGAAGTATAACCGCGTCTGCGTGGAAGGGCACGCCCAGGCGGGAGAAAAGGGTGAGGACTTGATCTGCGCGGCAGTGAGCATCCTGACAAGGACGCTTGCCGAAAACGCCAGGCAGATGGAAAAGGCGGGGCTTACGGGCCGTGTTTCCATTGAGATAGAAGACGGGCATGCGTATGTCCGGTGCCCGGCGAAGTACGGCAGCCAGGCGACGGTCAGCAGCATTATGCAGGCGGTGTGTGCCGGATATCAGATACTGGCGGATGAATTCCCAGAGCATGTGTCGTTCACCGTGCGCGGGTGACAAGTGAGGGAGACAAGGTGCGTCCACTTTGCTACAATGATGGCAAGGTGGACGCACCTAATTTTATCAGGGAGGTCAAAGTATGACTCTCGAAAACAGGTGGCGTATGCTCCAGCTTTTTGCCGATGGCGGTGGGGCCGGCGGATCATCCGGCGCCGGCGCTGCAGCAGGCGGCGAAGGCGGAGCGGCAGCCACTTCGGGCGAAGGCTCTGCGGACGCCGCGCAGGCGCTGAGGAACATGGGTGTACCGGAAGTGAAACTGGCCAAGTACGCAAAGGCGTATCAAAAACGGGCGAACAGGCAGGCATCAGCTGCACCCACGGCTGAGGCTAACGCGCAGGCCGCCGCTGCAACCAACGGGGACACCCAGGCAGAGGCGGTGAAGCCGGCATACAACTGGGACGAGGTTATGAAGGACCCGGAAATGAACCGGCGGATGCAGGATGTCGTGAAGGCCAGCAAGAAGAAATCGCAGGCAGCGGAGGACGCACTGAGCGCCCTTGCTCCGGCGCTGAAAGCGCAGGCAGAAGAATTCGGGCTGGACCCGGAGAATATTGACTACGCAGCGCTGGGCAAGTACATGAGTGGAGAGTATGAGCAAAAGGCACTGGAGACGGGACTATCCCGGGAGACGGTCGCCAATATGGACAAGCAGCAGCGCATCAACTCGGAGAGCATGGCGCGGCAGCACATTCAGAAACTCATTGCTCAGGGGGAAGAGATGAAAAAGGTCTTCCCTAACTTCGACCTCCGGGAAGAAATGAAGAACCCTGCATTTGTGAGGCTGACATCACAGGGCGTCAACGTCAGCGTTGAAGACGCATTCTATCTGGTCCACCGAAAGGAGTTGGAGCAGAGAACGGCGCAGGTTGTGGAGCGCAAAGCGACGCAGCGGGTGCAGAATGCGGTAAAGGCAGGCGCAGCACGCCCGACCGAAAACGGATCATCGGCACAATCTCCCTCTGTCACGACCATCGATTGGAAGCACGCGAGCCGTGAGCAGCTGGACGCACAGAAAAAGGCGATCAGGCTGGCGGCAGCACAGGGGAGAAAACTTATGCCCGGAAGGTAGGGCACAAATATTCTCCCCGCACAGAAGGGAGAATAAAATGAAATCTTTTTTTGAAAAAATCATTGCCGTACTTCAGATGTTCGCTGAGGGCGGCGGCAGCCTGGTAACCGGTACCAGCAATTACGTGAATGCCTACACCGGTGCGACTACGGCATTCGACACCGCCAATTCCATGGACGGTGAAATCAAGACATTCTACGACACTACCCTGCTGGAGAATGCCCGGGCAGAAATGTACTACGAGCAGTTCGCGCAGAAGCAGCCGCTCCCCGCAGGCAGGGGCAAGACCGTAGAGTGGCGCAAGTGGAACACCTTTGCACGAGCTGACAAACTGCAGGAAGGCGTCATTCCCACCGGCCAGAAGTTCGGCATGACCACTAAGACCGGCAGCATTGACCAGTACGGCACCTACACTGCCATCACTGATCAGCTGGAGCTGCATGCCTATGACGATGTGATTCTGGGCGCGACTGAGGAAATGGGTGCGTCCGCGGCAGAGACTCAGGAGGTGCTTATCCGTGATGCACTGCTCACCAACACCAACGTGCTGTACTGTGACAACATCACCCTGGCCACCGGGGCTGTGGCATCCACCCCCACTTCCTGCGCGTCTATGGAAGCCAGCACGACCGCCATGAGCATGTTTACCCCCACCATGGCAGCCAAGGCCGTCACCATCATGAAGAAGAACAAAGTGCCTACCATCAACGGTAAATACTACGCAGTAATTCACCCGAGTGTTGCCTTTGACCTGCGCCAGCACAAGGACTGGCTGGACGTACACAAGTACGCTGCC
>CAZXFU010000131.1:0-2848 GCA_964640345.1 uncultured Eubacteriales bacterium | reverse complement strand
GGTTCGATTACAGCTTCTTTATTTACAGGTATACAGTCCGCTAAGTCGTTCCAGACAGCGTTGAAGATTTTCTCCCCCGCTATAGGCCTTAAACATACAATACTGCCCCAGGAAAGTAGTGCATATTTCTCCCCGGTGTAATCCCCCCACACTAGGGAAATTATGTTCTCTTGTTTGGATTTTTCAATCAGGGTATCAATATCCGAAAGATCCTCAGTGGAAAAATTTCCTTTACATTTTAGTTCTAAAACACTACCTCTCCCGATAGTAATACCGTCGCCGTTGAGTTCCGCGCTAGTATATAAAGAGCCTCCCGATTCTGAACTTCCTACAGTAACCTTACCGTCAGACTTTACCGTTAAAGTTCCGTCGGTCATAGAAAGGGCTTTAGCCGTAATAGAGTCGGATACCGTAAGAGAACTTAAAGCATTAGCGGTAATGGAGGCGGTTTTGATATCCCCACTGTCAGCCGTTAATGTAGAGGCTGAAGCAGTCAGGGATTTTAACTTTAGGATACCGGAATCCGCAAGTTCAAGAGAACTTAAATTACTAGCTGTTATCTTCGAAGTTTTGATATCCCCGGAGGAAGCAGTTAATGTTGATTTTGAAGCTTCTAAACTCTGAAGAGTAAGGGAACTTGTCACGCTCAACGCTGCACTGGTTCCTAATGTAAGGGTGTCGGTAGATATACTTGAATTACTAGCGGTTAAAGTAGCTCCGGTAGCTGTAAGATTATTTACCTCTAACGTTCCAGAGACAGCAACTTTCGTGATATTTCCGCCATCCTTTCCAGTCAAAGTATCAACTTTAAGGTTGTTAGTAACATCTAAAGAACCCGCTTTAACATTCCCGCTAATAGTAGCTGTCCCACCGACTGTACTAGTACTCTTAACCTCTAATGAATTAGCCGAAAACTCATTGGTTATAGTCGCGGAGCCGTTTGTAATATTTAGGTTGCCGCTGGTAGTAGAAAAAGACCCCCCTACCGTAGTATTCCCCGCACTTAAACTCCCTGAAGTAAAAGCAGAGCCGTTCGCAGGATCAGGGTCTGTTATACTTGCTGTATTTGTAACATTTAAAGTGCCAGGATTAAAAGTAGTCGCGTTCGTAGTATCCGTACTTAAACTTTTAGATGTCAGGGTAGTTGCGGTTACGGTACCGATTCTAGAACTGTCAGTACCTAGATTTGTAGCATACAGATTATCCGTCTTTACTGTAGCAACTGAACTACTAGATGATCCAGTTATATTGCCAGCATGCAAGGAATCCGCTGTTGTTGTAGATGCCGTAAGGGTTGGGGATGTTAAAGAAGTAGATACATAAACATTAGGTATTTTAGATTCAGATGTTCCCTTCTCCTGCAAGTTCGCTGCATACAAATTCGCAGCCTCAGTACCTGAAGTAACCTTCATCGTTCCTGTACTTAAAGTACCGCTTACTGTTGTGTCTCCCTTAACGGTAAGGGTCTTTTCTACCTTTAATAAAGCCGATGTGGTGGTATCCGTAGTAGCCTGTACAGTTAAATTACCATTAACAGTTCCGCTCCCGCCTACGTTAAGAGTAGTAATACTAGCAGTTTTAAATGGATGAGAAGCTGTACCCAACGTAGCTGCTGATATAGTAGGATCATTTACGAGGTTCGAAGCCAGCGTAGAAAGAGGATACTTCCACTCCTTTCCGCCGTGTCTTATAAGAAGAAGATCTTCTGAAGAAGGGCTAACTATTGCTTCTAAATTATCTATTGTCATATTATATTTCCTAAATGCTCCTTTCTTTAATTAGGGTTGCAGAGAAGATTCTCAGAATTTACTGTTAAGGAATCCCCGTTTATTTTTAATTCATCCCCTAACAGGCTACCTTGACCTGCTGGAAGAGCTATTACCTTAGATTCTAAATATCCCCCGGATTCCCAAATTCCATCTACTCCAGTTCTTCTTGTTTTTACAAGTAACTGCTTAGTAAACAAACCACTACTATTAAGAGGTAGAGTTACAGGTGCTGTATACAACGTCCAACTGTCTGTACCGGTAGGGTAGTCTGAAGGATAACTGAAGTCCTGTATTCTATATAGAATTGTATCCTCGCTGGCATCTACTTTAAATTTAAGTGTTGTTCCATCTACGTAAATTCTAACAACAGGTTCAGCAGGTTTAATGTATGCTTTCTTGAAGTTTTCACAAGCTTCTTCTTTCGTACTTGCATCAAAAAGAAGATAGATATTTGTAAAATCGGAAGTATAACTAGAAGAAAAATTTGAGCTATTAATTAAAGCCTGTATCCCATCTAGTAGTTTCTTAGCTGATTCTTCTAATGTTTGAGAGGAATAAACCTTGCTGTAATATTTATGAAATGCAAAGTAAAGATTGGTAGCTTCATACCTCATTATAGTGCTTGAAGGCTGAACACCAGGGTTTGTATCCCCGTTATCTAATCTCCAAAGATATAAGGAATCGTTTGAGGAGATGATCGTGTTTATATCCTTTAAAGTATCTTTACTGTTTGATATAAAATACTTGCCTATATAACTTGAAGAACTTGTAATACTAGTACTTGTGAGCTTACATACATCATAGACATCTTCTAAAGAGGTAGAACCCAATTTAAGAGAATCCTCTCCTGTTAGTAAGAAATCCGTATA
Organism: uncultured Eubacteriales bacterium; assembly: GCA_964640345.1. Taxonomy (GTDB): domain Bacteria; phylum Bacillota; class Clostridia; order TANB77; family RGIG9151; genus RGIG9151. The sequence continues at coordinate 210 of CAZXFU010000131.1, read as the reverse complement.
TATAATTCCTGTATTTGTGTCAAATTTAAGTCCATCAAGCTCAGGATTGATTGTTATAGATTTACAAGTCACCGTTTTAGTGCTTGGGTTTATTGTAATTTTATCCTGATTTTGAGTTAATGTTTTACATACTAGCATTTCAAATAATTTAGTTTTGCTTGCTACTTTTCTTAATTAATAAACATTAGGTCAGGAGGAATTGAAAGGAAA
>CAZXFU010000130.1:0-2857 GCA_964640345.1 uncultured Eubacteriales bacterium | reverse complement strand
GAAGAACATGTCTGGATTCAAACGATTTCCTAGTTCGAGCATGATATCTTCGTCGCCACGTGCATCGCCAGTGGTAATTATCTTTTTGATAGCACGAAGAGGCGTAAACCAAGCACGAATGCCCCAGCGCTCGCAACCCATTGCAATTGGCAAAATAATGTCTGCGCAGCCTGCAGCAGTTGGAGTCATGAAGATATCGCAAACAACAATAAACGGTACCTTTTGGAATGCCTCATAAATACGCTTAGATTCGCCACCCATATTTATAAATGTGTTTGTAGAGCAAATGAACAGCATTTTCACAGGGTTTGGATCTTCGTATTCAATACCAAGCAAAATGTCGTCAGCCATTGAATGGGGGCCAAATCCAACGGTACGTAGAGCATATTTACCATCGCTCATACGATTTTGGCGAATGTTTTCCGTCATACCTTTGCAAACATTTTCACGAATGTCTGACTGAACATGACCGTACTTAACATTGACCCAACCGCCAGGAACATCAATGGAACCAGTTAATACAACAACAGCAGTAACAGCCAGTGACGTATCAACCGCCCATTTTGTTTGGTCGAGCGGCAGACCCCATTGTAAAGCACAAACACCAACGTTGCCTAAATAACGCGCAGCTTCAACAATCTTATGAGCAGGAACCCAGGAAATCTTCTCAACAACCTCAGGCGTATAAGCCGAAGCACGCTCTGCCAATGCATCTAAGCCATATACCCAACTGTCACAGAATTCTTTGTTATACAGCTCTTCCTGAATCATGATGTTAACAATGCCTAGTGCTACAGCCGCATCGGTACCAGGTCGCGGCTGCAAGAACATATCAGCATGAGCTGCCATCCAAGTTACACGCGTATCAACAACAAAGAGCTTAGATCCATGTTGCATACAATCAATAATCCAGTGACCAAAGAAACCGTCAGAATTAGATACAATAGGATTACATGCCCAGTTCACAACACAATCAGGGCGACGGAATTCATCATCATCAAAACGCTTTTCAGCAAGTTGTCCGCAGTCAGCAATAAAGTCCGAACCAAAAATAGCATTCATTGCCTGCAAACGCGGGGTGTAGCAGCAGTCACCAGATAACATACCGCAAGTATCATTTGGAGTCTTAAAACCTGCAAAAGCCAGTGATGATGTTTGCCACGTTGCATTACGCCCGGTACCAATACCGGTGCAGATTGCATTTCGTCCATACTGTTCTGTTACCTCACGAGCTTTCTCTACAATGATAGAGTAAGCTTCATCCATGGTAATTTCTTCCCATTTATTTTCACCACGCTCCCCAACACGGCGGAGAGGATGAATAATGCGATCTGGGTGATTTACTGCTTCTACCATATCAAGGCAGCGCATGCAAAGCCTGCCGTCATTTACTGGCGAACGCGGGTCACCTTCAATCTTTACCAACTTGTTGTCTTTCGTGTAAAAAAGAACATTACAACCCTGATGACATCCAGGACCCGACCATTGACAACTACGTGTGACCGTTAAATCACCTTCCTGCCAAGAAGGTTCCTCGCGGTACAGCTCGGGATTCATTCCCTTTCTCATCCTCAATCTCCTTTCTCTTTCCTTTTAATGCGGAACTTTCCTGATTATTGCAGGCATATTGCACATAGAGCAAATGCGACTTTTGAAATTTATTTTTTTTGTTTTGAATACCTATTATTCTTTTTTGGAAAACTTAAATTCCAGGTTTTTTTGTCTGAATGTTTTATAATGAGGGTAGGAATTTGGCAGTTACATGTTTTTGCTTATACAATTTAAATGATGTCATTTAACTTCGGGGGGAAGTATGAAAATCGAATCATTAAATGAGTTCATTGTTGTTGCGCATCACCTTAACTTCACGTCTGCCGCAGCAAAACTGCACATATCGCAGTCAAATCTTAGCAAGCACATTTCGGAGCTTGAGCAAGAACTGGGTGTTGAACTAATACAACGTGGAAAGCAACTTAAACTTACTGCTGCTGGTATGGCATTTCATGAAGACGCTATTCAGATTCACCACATGTATCTTGGTGCAGTTGCGCGTTGCAGAGATGTTGCACAGCAAACCGATGAGCAGCTTACCATTCAAGACCCTTATATATTTGACATCATGGGTGAGATTCTTTATAAGGCAGCAAAAAAATTTCGCGACGATAATCCATACACAATGCTTCGTTTTAGCACAGAACATAAGAAAAAATCGTTCGAGGCGCTTAACGAAGGAAAAATCGATATAGCTTTTTCTGTTGACTGTTGCGATGAAGAACGTATTTCTTCCATTGAGAAAAGACAGAATGTAATTTTTTATCCTGTAGTACAAGAGCCGCTTTATATTTGGTGTCGAAATGATCATTCGCTTACGAAACTTGATGAAGTTACACTCAAAGATATTCTTACTGTTCCTTTAAACATGACTACTATTCGGTGCTTTGATCCGATGAGGTTTGCTGTCTTGGCCTTATTTGAAGATAATCTGGGCAAGGGAGTTCGTCCGAATCTAAGGACATTTCCCTCAGAAACACTAAATGAGTTTTTTATGAATACTCAAGACCCGGAGGCAATTTTTCTTGTTACCGAAGGAGTTTTGCGATTACCCCTTCTTCAAACTCATTCGAATATGACGTCAATTCCTTTAGCTGGGAAGAGGCCCGTTACAATAACATCGTATCTTGTTGTTAAAGCAGACTACAGTAAGCCGTGCATTGACAGATATTTTCGTTCTGTTGAAGAGGTAATCAATAATTCAACAGAAGTCAATGAAAAAATGAAATTTCTAACGGATATTTTTCAATAGCAGGTGCTATTCATGCACTGCTACGGCAGCACCAGGAGGCGGCATTAAAGGTTT
>CAZXFU010000129.1:0-2894 GCA_964640345.1 uncultured Eubacteriales bacterium | reverse complement strand
TATCAAAGGCTGTAGCAGAGGATGATAGAAAAACAATAGACGTAGAAGTAAAAGATGTAGAGGAAAAAAATTAAAACACTTTTGCAAAAACACTTGATCTTTTTCAAGAAAGAGTTTAATATATATTTGTAATAAGAGGAACGATAAGATGACAAGAAGCTGGAAAGATAACAATCTGCTTAGAGAAGGGGTAGCTAGAACAAGAAGATCCCATGCAGAGATGGTACCCATTTATGAGGAAGCTCAGAATAAGAGGCTTGCAAAGAGATGTGCCGAGGATTTTTTCTATAGGGCATACGGATATCTTAGAAAGGTTCGTCTCGATGATATAGACATTATCAGCTGCAAGTGGGAAGATGAAGAAAAGAGATGGCCTGTCGAGGAGCTTGTATTCCATGCTAGCGAGTATCTCGGAAGAGATAGAGAAACAGGCGAAGGTATGTGGATAGGAAGAACATTTACCACAGCTACCGATCCTGATGATCCTAAGAAGCTTACTATTCTCGACTACACGGACGAGGATGGAGACGAGCCATTTAGATACCGGGTAAGCGATTAAAGAAAATTAAAATTTTGTGTTGTGTTATATCTCCTAGGTGGTGGAAAATTTGCCTTTTCCCCACCTTTTTTTTTGATGATTTTCCAACTTATTATTTCAGATATGATTAAATATATAAAAATGAGCCTAGGAACTAGTTTAATTCTTCACGATGTTCTTAATAAAATGATTAAGGAAAATGTTAAAGATGAAAATAACACAGTAATCTCTATTACACGAGATCTCCCTGCAAAACTTCTGTATAAGCTTGTTAGAAATAATACAGTTTTAGAAAAGGATGCGAAAGCATTTAATGATAGAGTTTCATTTTTGATGAGAACAATGGGTACCCTGGAAAATGGGCAATACAAAATCGAAGATTCCAAAACTCAGAAGAAGTACAAGGAAGCGGTAGGGGAACTGCTAGAAACAGAAGTAACTCATAGCGTTAACTTAATTGAGCTTGAAGATTTGGAAGAGATCAGTAGGGAATTGAAATTACCGGTAACAGAAGAAGAAATGAAACTCCTGATAGGCTATCTCGTTAATGATGATAACTTTCTGGAGGATTTAAATACAAAGGTAAAGTTTACAAGCTCTAAAAAGAAGAAACACTAGAGCTTTAAAAAAACTTATTATGTATAAGGTTAATTTAAAGGAAAGGGTTTAAATGGCGGACACAAGTAAGACTCCAAAACTAAATGAACGTCAATATCTAGATCAGGCGGGTCTCACGGCCTATTGGAATAATATTCAGGAATACTACAAGAATGCGGCAATGTATTCCGAAGAAGTAGGAAACGCTGTCACCGCGGATAAGTTATCTTTAGATAGCAGCCACTCTAGAAAGATAAAACTTACATCTACTACATCAGACAATGTATTATCCGCTACTAGTAGTGACTGGGACGCCTCCGCGGACTTAACAATTGATGTTGCAGTAAAGAAAGCATCCACAACTCAGGACGGTCTTCTTTCTAAAGAAGATTATGAAAGACTTTCTCAGCTTAAAGACATCTATAAGATATCTAATGAGGAAACCGGGTTTACCGACGGTCTTCAGCTGGATGAAACCACTCATACATTAAATCTCAATCTTTCGAAGTATGCATTAAAGGAAAATCTTACTACCGTTTTCAGGTTTAAAGGAACAGTTGCTAATAAGGGTGCTCTTCCTACAACAAATAATACGATAGGGGATGTTTACCATACAGCGGATACTCATACAGAGTATGTATGGGTTGAGGGAGATAGTACAGACAAGGGAACAACTTCAGATGATGCAGAACCCGGGAATTCTAGTACAACTTACGATCATTCCGGAGCCCATTGGGAGGAGCTCGGAGTCAATGTTGACCTTTCTCCGTACGCTACAAGAACATGGGTAGACACGTACTATGCTCAGAAACCTGCTACTATTACAGCGGGGAACCTTCTGAAGGTAGATGAGAAAGGCAATCTAGTAGACACCGGGTACGCAGCTTCTAAATTGGGCGCAGGTGTAGTAGAAGAAAATAATACAGATCTTGTTACTGGAAATACTGTATGGGCTGCAATGAACGAGAAGTCCTACGATGACCATACTTACACTTTTGCCGATCAGACTACACATAATTTAGGAAAGGGTGCTGAAGGTACATTTACTGTTACTGAGAACGTAATGGTCGGGAAGGATGTAACATCTACTAAAAATGTTACTGTTTATACAAATGCCCAGGAGAACGTTATTGAAACAGCGCAGGTGAAGCTTGGAGACGGAACTGACTACAAAGACCTGACTGTTACTAATAAGGTTATTCAGATAGACCTCTCCCCTTACGCCTATGATGCAAATATTACCGCAATTCCGACTGAAGAAATAAATAAGATGTTTACATCTACCACTTAAATTCAGGAATAGATAGAGTGTACAAGAGTCCTTCATTAGTGAAGGACTTTTTCTATTGAATAGAAAAACTAACTTATAAAGAACACCTGAGGTAAAAATGGCAGAAGAAACAATCACTTACCCTATAGATAATAAAAGAGCTTACCTGGATAAGCTAGGGCTCTCTACATATGATAGTAAAATTAAGGGGCATGTATCAACTGCTATTTCCGAGGAAGCAGCTCTTCTAAATGAATCAATCGATTCCCTAGAAAACACAGTAGCTGACCTGAGTGTAACCGTAACCGAACTTCCTAAGAAAGTTATATCTTCTATTTCGTTAAATAGCAGTTCCACTTCCTCTATAACATCTAAAAACGGTGTTTTAAATCTCACTGCGGGAACAAACATTTCATTAGCAGAGGAATCCAACGGTGTTACAATCACAAACACTTATGTCTTACCGAAAGCCGCAGCAGATGTTTTAGG
>CAZXFU010000128.1:0-2902 GCA_964640345.1 uncultured Eubacteriales bacterium | reverse complement strand
GGCACCAATGTGCTTTTTTAGAATGGTGGCGTTACTCGAAAGAAAACGAATTGTTCCTTGGTACGTATCGTATATGGCTCTATCTACGTTCACCACGCATCTTACCATCGCATGGTAGTTCAAGCTAAACTTATACGTTAACCGAAGTTACTCCTTTGCGTTACCGATATTGCCCTCTAGGTTTAGAACCAACATGACAAAGACAACATCTGCTGAAGGTTTTGCTTATCGCGTTAAACTGACAGAAGGTGCAAACATGCGCGAACAACCAAGCAAAGTAAAGCAAATGTATAGGAAGGGTAAAACCGTTAACGCTATAGGGCAATTCGAACTGTCGCCTCAGAGTAATTTAAATCAACGCACGAGGGTAAAATTGATGGCGTACGTAATCAACGACGTAAACACCAAAGCTTGAGTAAAAATACTAAAAAAAGCTTAAGGCTAGATAAAAAAACCACACATTACACGCCAGCTAATGCAAAACCAGCAGATAGAGGTGATTGAAACGCAAGCAACTGAAACAGAAGAAAATACGCCAAAGGTACTTTTCAAGTACAGACCGCTTAGCACTCGCGACGATCTAGCGCGAGTGCTTGACATCATAATTAACCAAAGACTCTACTTACCTACCGTCACGCAATTGAACGATCCGTTTGAAGGCTGCTCGATAATAATAAATGGAACATGGGCGGGATGCAGCATTCCAATTGCTGTAGGCGAACTTCAGCCGCCTATGAAAGAAGCTCTTGGGAAGTATCGAGTCCTTTCGCTGGCCGGTCGATACGACTCTCCCCAAATGTGGGCTCATTATGCCAACGGGTTTAGAGGAATCTGTTTAGCGATTTCAACTAGCAGTTTTCCTTATTCATGCGAAAAAGTTGAATACAGCAACAAAATAAAACACGAATCGGGCTCTCACTTAGAAGCTAAAGGGTATACCCCCAATGATGGCTGCGAGTTTATGGCGAGAAATTCTCTGTTAAGAAAAATGGAATCTTGGTCCTACGAAAATGAATGGCGCGTTATAGTTAACCAGGATAATCTGGACGAAAAATTTTTGAATCTAGGGGAAGGAGCATTTCCGTTCCTAGTTCTAGGTCAAAATATGCAGGATAATCTTCGAGAACTCATAAGCGGCGTATGTAAAGAAAAACACATCCCTTTATTTCGCACGCATCAAATGCCTCAAGAGTGTTGTGTATTACCGTTGCCTAATGATATGCAATTGCGTTATGACGGTGAAAATATTCACAAACAAATTCGCGATTACGAACAAGCCCACAACCTGGAAAGCATTGACAGACTTATGGAGATGAACTGACCAAAAACTGTTTGACGTACTCAAATAATACCCAGTCAGGCTATGAAAGAAATCTTGGACCAAAATAAAAAACAGGAAGAACACTTATAAACGGCAGTAAGTAAAAACCACCAATTAGACCTTCGCCAAATTTGTAAAATGTTGGAGCATAATGACGCAAACACTAATACGAAGGGAGAAACCGTGAGCAAATCTTATGATGATTTACCAGATGGTTCCGAAACTTTAAAAGGAACGAAACGGCCAAATGATAGAAATAGCGAGAACACGACAAATTTTGTGGTATTGCTAATTACTGGGGCAATGGCGCCAAGTCTTTCGCACACGTTAAATCTTTTCTTGGGTGCTGAAAATAATTTATGGACAACTGACAGGCTTCTTATTCTTTTGTCTGCATCGCTTTCAGGTCTACTGGTAGCAACAGAAGCTAAAAAGCAAATCTGCCATCGTTCAGAGAAAAACAACTTCATCAACAAAGGCGTTGTTAGTGGAGATTACGATATTATCTTTATAGCAATCTGGTGCATCCCAATCATTGCAACTTGTATCTGCTTTGACACCACAGCATTTGCCATTATTAATAGTATCTATATTGTTTTCACACTAATCATTTTATTGCTCAACATGCGCACAGGCATTATTACACCAAATTTTCTACCATCATTATTAATGTCATTATTTGCTGCTGCGTTATTTGGGATTGTTTACGCAATTCCCTCTTTACGCGAAACAATGAACACTTGGATCAACGATATTGGAATATGGATTTTCATTATTTTGCTCTGCGTAATTTGCCCCTTAACTACAGCTTGTGAATCAATCTTCCAAAAAATTTCTACCTATGTAAAAAACAAAAGAAACAGGAGCAGCTAAAGTTATATAAAAATAGTTCTGAATTCATGCATATGCATAGTTTGAAAATTCGTTAAACAAATATCAGCTTCGTCGCTCTATCAGGTAAAAGGCGCGGTAGAATATTCAGAAAAGAAAAACGCCTTCGAAAGAAGCAAATATTGAAGAAAGTCTTTTAAAAGTACTAATTTACTAACAGCCGCCATCAAAACGCTCCAAAAAGAAAGTTGAGTTTATGACTACAAAATTTGAAAACTGGGCCATAAAACATCTTACTTTCGAAAGCTTTCTCAAAATTGCTCCGCTGACACAAATGGTAAGCAGATGCATGCTATGCCTGAAATACTTTAATTTCACAAGAACAAAATCTGGAAAACCGTTGCGCGGAACCCTAAAACCAAAAATTAATCAGGTCCTTGAAAATGCATTGTTTTCTTCAGTGCCATACCTAGCATTACTAATAATTTTTGTTACTTTATCCGTGCTTGTGCCAAGCAACTATACACCATTGTTTTCTTTTGCTGGTGATGTGAGTATTGTTGTTGGATTAACTACCGCTATGTTAACTATTGCTGGCGTTTTCATCACATTGTTCTACACTTCCACGTCTACAATTCTTGCAAACAAATATCCAAGCGGAGGAAGCATTGTCTCACAGCTTTTTATTCAAACTGCTTGGGAGTGCGGTGGTTTTCTTGGACCGTTTCGGGTTAGGCAATCAGGCCTAAA
>CAZXFU010000127.1:0-2943 GCA_964640345.1 uncultured Eubacteriales bacterium | reverse complement strand
CACGCAGTTCGTCTCGCCCACGAGCGTCTTCGCAATGTTCGTCACGCCGTTGGCGACGAAGGAGATTTCAAGCGAACGCCCCGCGTCGTCTGACGTCGCTTCGCTCACCGTGTAGTCGATGGCGAGTCCGAACGGCGCAATCGACGTCACCGTCGGAGTCGAAACTTTCATCCGCCCCGGCAGGACGAAATGCGCCGTCAGCGTCTCACCGACTTGCGTTGTCCTTATTATTACGCGACGTCCTCCGATTCGATTCGTCGTCGTAATCGTTATCGTATGCGTAAAAACGTAGTCGCCACCAATCGCCGGAACCGTCCATTCGTATTCGCCTTCGCCGCTCGACGCATTCACAATTTCACCGTTCAGCCGCAAAGTCGACTTCGCAGAATCCGTCGCGTTGCTCGCCCAGAGGCTGTTGTAGCGAATGCGCTCAAGATCTCCCGCCTCGACATATCGCTTTCCCATACGCGTGTCGAGTTTCGTCTCCGCGCTCTGCGCAAGCCTGTTCGCGCCCGTCGCCACAATCGTTCGCTCATATGTCACGCTCCCCGTCGTGAACTCGCATTCATACGTCCCAGAGGAATTCGCCGGAATCAGAAGCGAGAAGTCTTGCTCCTCTTCCACGCCAATCTCCGCCATGAAAATGCCGTTGACCGTCAGTGTCCCACTCGTTCCGTTGCCCCAAAGGGACGAAATGCGAAGCGAACACGAATCATCTCGTTGAGGAAGCGGACTCCGCTCAATCGTCCCCTGCGTCGTGTCGAGTTCAATCTTCGCACTTCCCGCAATCCGCGTCTGCGCCGCAGCGGACAATAAGGACAGCGCCGCAGTAAACGCAATCATCAACCGTATGCTCGTTCTCATCTCGTCTCCTCTCTTGAAGAAGTCGGGAGACGACCGTCGTTGTGCGGCCATTGCCGCGTACTGGACGACGCTCCCAGGGCCCTGTTCGTCCCGAGTTCGCGATCGGGCGCAGGCGTCACGGAATTGGACAGTGAAGTGCTGATCATTGTGCTGAAGAGGCGGAAGCCGTTGTTGTTGTCGTCGTTAGACGGATTGTTGTTGTTGCGGTACGACGAAGTCGCGTTGCCCGCGCTGTTGTTCCAACTTCCTCCGCGCAGACGACGGTTTGAATCCGACGCCGCCCGTTCTTCCGTGGCCAAAATCTCCTGCTCTCGCGTCCGCCGCAGAATGTTGCGGAAGCCGAACCAGCGGACGCCGCCATCCATCGCGCGAATGCTCGCTGCCAGCTGCTCATCCGGCAGCTCGCCCGCCAGATACTGCCGCTCGCGCAGACTCTGCCGCCGTCGAGTCCGCTGGAAACGCCCGTGCTGCAGCCGCCAGCGTCCAGGAAAAATCCGCAATCCGAGAAACGGCACGCCCTCCGTCACCGGCGCGACGCGCGTCGCCTCCACTTTCAAATCCAGCTCGCGCTCGTCCTTCAGCCACGTCTGCGCCCGATCGAGGACAAGCCAACATGTCACCTTCGTCTTTGCAAACACGATGACGTCGTCCATGTAGCGAACAAGTGAAACGCCCAGGCGCTCCGTCAGAAAATGGTCGAACGCATTCAGATACGTGTTCGCGAACCACTGGCTCGTCAAGTTCCCGATGGGCAGTCCGTGCACGGGCGTGACGTGGTAGGTGTCGATGATGCGTTCGATCAGTGCGCGCACCTCGCGCTCGCGAAAGATCGGCAGCACGACCTCCTTCAGACGCGCATGGGAAATCGAATCGAAATAGTGGTGCACGTCCATCTTCAGGAAATACGGAAAGCGTCTCGACAGCTGCTGCACCTGCGCACACGCCGCATGGCTGCCCATTTCCTTCCGACAGGCGAAGCTCGACTTCAGATACGCACGTTCAAGAAACGGCGTGATGACGCCGCAGAGCGCATGATGGACGACGCGGTCTCGGATCGGCGCACAGCTGATGATGCGTGGCTTGGGATCCCAGATCTTGAACTGCCGATACGCGCCAGGACGATACGCGCCCGACGCGAGGTCAGACTGCAGCGCTACGAGGTTCTTCGCCAAGTCGGCCTCGAACGCGCAGACCTCGTCCGAACGCGAATGATTGCGGCGTACACGAAGCCAGGCGACACGAATGTTCTCCGCGTCGATCACCTGCCTCCAGATGTCGCCGTACGACTTCATTTCACGCTCTCCCCCTCCGCCGACGGCGCGTCGGATGACGTCTCCGCAGACGCAATGGCAGACTGGTTGGAAACGATTTCGACGATTTCCTTACCGTATTCAGAGACCATCCCCTCGCCGACGCCGTTGATTTCCTTTAGCGCGGCCAACGTCTTCGGACGCGCCTTGACGATTTCCAACACCAGCACGTTCCGCGCGATGGCATACGCCGGCTTGCCATCCTTGTTGGCGCGCTCGTTCCGCCACTTCTTGAGCGCACGGTAGAGCTGCTTGTCGGCGTCCGACAGGCCAAGTTCGGGATCGACGACGTTCGTCCTCTCCTTCCATCCGCCCGAGGCGGTCGGCGCGACGCCGTCCAGCTTCAGCACAAGCGCAAGATGCGGAACTCCGCCATGCACAAAGTAGTGCTCGGTAAAGTCAAGCACTTCGCGCCCCGCACAGGCGCGACGCAGCGCATCCTCGGGGAATCCCTGCACACCCTCTGCGTATTTCATCGTCACGACGCGCACTTCCATTTTTTCCGTCGCCTCCTTCGTTCCGGCTACCGCCTCCGCTTCGGAGGCGATTTCTTGCTTTCTTTTTGTTTTCTTTTTTCAACACAATGATCACGGCACTGTCCTGAAGAGGCGGAAGCCGCCGTAGTAGTCGTCGTAAGACGGATCGTAGCTGCGGCGGTACGACGAAGACGCGTAGCCCGCGCTGCTGCCCCAACTCCCTCCGCGCAGACGACGGCTTGAATCCGACGCCGCCCCAATAGGATCATTGCTAGTAAGTGCCCCGCCATACC
>CAZXFU010000126.1:0-2987 GCA_964640345.1 uncultured Eubacteriales bacterium | reverse complement strand
CGGATGTTAACGTATTCCTCCGTTTGTGGATCAAGTCCTCTCATCTTTTCAAAGAGAGATTCGATCTGCTCATCCAATAATTGTAATACATTGTCTTCCATTTTTACAATCTCCTTTCTAAATATAACCTTATGGTTATCATTATACGGACTGTTCTTTTTGCGAGAGGTCTACGTCCGATATAACCTTGATGAGAATGGTGTCCTGCTCAGGCAGTTCTTCCAGAGGAATATCAATACAGAGACGATAGAGTTCCGTCTCGGGATCGCTACTGTCAATAAGTAACCGCCCAGCAAGATTTGGCTTTTTTTGCAAGATCAGTCGGTCAAATATAATGCCGACAGCGATCGAGACAAAGACCTGTGCCCCGATAAAGATTTCTGCAAGTAATGTGCTCATGATTTTTGTTCTCCTTTCTAAAAAAAATAAAAGAGCCTATGTTTCCATAGACCCTTTTATTGTCTGTTTACTTTTTAGTGTTTTTCTTCTTTCGGTTTTTTTCGATCTGTTTAAGTTTTAGGTTTTTAATTCCAACATCAATCTTCCATCCAAAATCAAGTACACCTGCTACCTTACACAGGGCACGATCCTTATGTTCTGGAAAATCAACTATAGCGTTTACAACCTTATCATACATAATCAATTCATCCTTTCTGAAGTATTATTCACTTCATTATAGGAGTTGTTTATTTTGCGAGTCATCCAATACAAATATAAAACACAAATCAATCACCTGCGTGATGCTTTTGATCCAGCAACCAAAAGAATTTTCTGTATCTGTCATAAAACATCTCTCTTCCACAAGGTATTTCTAATCTAGCTTTAAGTTTGTCAAACGATAGTCCCTCGGTCACTGCTACTAATATGTATTGCCATAGGTTCACATCCGTATCTCTTGCTGTATCTTCAACTAAGTAAATATCATTAAGCAATTGCTCTGTCCGTTCAGCGACTTTCTTTACGGGATCCATAAACTCTATCTGATTAACTACTTTGTCTGAAATATCAATCCCTGATAGTAATAGAGCCTCACAATACTGTCTCTTCCATTCCGGATACTGCAAACAATAATGCTTTAATTCATAGTAACGATGCTTACTGACATAGTACTTACTACTTTTTGATAATTCAGCTCTGATATCTGTACTCATTCAGCTTCTCCTCTCCACACGTAACCTGTTTCCTGCCATAACTTGTATGGTGAAATATAAAAGTTAATACGACCTCGTCTAGAATCTATGTTGGTGGTATCAGTAATTGCTTTGCCATTGCGAGTAGCCGTGCCAATTGGTAACCAGCCAGCTATAATACCTGTTCTAATCCATGACGGGTCCTTACCATACACTCGTGCTGCTACGGCAACCGGTACTCCACCAATTGCAAACTCAGGAATATCCATCCTGCAGCACCTCCTTTCACGACCTAGTATACCGGTGTTTTTCAGGAGTTCAAGTGTTATTTTTTTTAACTTTATTAGCAAATTTTGTACGTATTACCAACATTCTAGGAAAATATCAGGCGTACACTTGGTTATTGCTACAAACTTTAAAGTCCTAGGAAAGTAAGCAAGTCTTGTGTATGAGTAGAAGATCAATGTACGATTAGAGTACAAAGTTGAGAGGAGAATATCAATGGGAGCAAGAAAGCATAGACGATTACCAAACGGATTCGGACAAATTACGCAGCTTCGGGGACGCAATTTAAGGAACCCATTTCGAGTGCTGATTTGTGTTGGAAAAGATGAGAACGGAAAACCTATTTGTAAATCTTTAAAACCTAAAGCATACTTCAAGACATACAATGAAGCATATTCAGCTTTATTAGAATATCATCGTAACCCATTTGATGTTGGTTCTAGTGTCACTCTGAGAGACTTGTATGAACGATGGTCAGCAGAATACTTCGAAACCAATTCACAATCTACAGTTAATCTTATGAGAGCCGCATGGTCTTACTGCTCTTCTATGTATGATTTGCAGGTTTCAGAGATACGAGTTCGTCATTTACGTATTGGTATAGAAGGAGCAGCTCTTCAAAAGAAAGGCCGAATAGTTAAAGCCTCAGGGAATATGCAGGTTCGCATAAAGTCCATGTTGAACATGATGTTTGATTACGCTGTGGAGTATGAGTTGACCGATAAGAACTATGCTCGATCAATGGGAAAGCTTAAAAGTGTCGAAAAAGATGCTGAAAGCAATAAGAAAGAACACATAGCGTTTACAGATGAAGAGATGTCTAAGATGTGGAATGCAGCTGACAAATATAAAGGTGTACAGCTTGTGCTGATTCAATGCTATTCTGGCTGGCGCCCAAGAGAATTGGGACTCATTGAGTTAACTAACGTAAATATCAATGATTGGACATTCACTGGCGGTGTTAAGACTGATGCTGGTAAGGATAGAGTAGTGCCGATTCATCCTCGAATCAGGCCGTTTGTAGTTACCTATTATAATGAAGCAAAAGTAGCCGGATTCAAATATCTATTCGGTTACCACAGCCCTTTGTATCCGGACAAGCTTATTCAAATGACCTATGATCGGTACAAGACAATTTTTAACGAGGTGATTAGCTCGCTCAATCTAAATCCAGACCACCGTCCCCACGATCCCCGTAAGCAGTTTGTTACCATGGCAAAGAAAGCGAGTGTTGATGAATATGCCATTAAACGAATTGTTGGTCATGTAATTACTGACTTGACTGAGCGAGTCTACACCGAAAGAGATTTGGAGTGGCTCCGATCCGAAATCGAAAAAATATAAACCATGTTTCAGTGTAGGAGTAGTGTACGAATAGTCTGCATTTAACAGATTCTCCGTACACTCTCTTACGCTTAAACACGCTGATTCTCTTTAGCTTATGCCAAAACAAACACGTTGGCGTTTTCAAAATATGAAAATTGAAAGCGCGTAGTTATGCGGCTTTTAAAGCTTATATGTACGATTAGTGTACGAATAGGTTTTAAAAGCCGCTTTTCCGATGCTAAAATA
>CAZXFU010000125.1:0-2987 GCA_964640345.1 uncultured Eubacteriales bacterium | reverse complement strand
GCTTCGCGACAAAATATTAATGTATCTTTTTTGGTAATAGAAATTCCCTTTTATTTCTCGTTTCACTCGCTTTTTTAGAGGAATTTCCTATTACATAAAAAAACTAATTGCATATGCAATTAGTCTTCAAAGCCAGCCAATGCCCTTTCTGCACCATATACCGCCTGCTCATGGTCAAAATATTCGTAATCTTCTAAAGCTTCAATTAGACTAGCCCTCGAATAACTAAAATATTTTAGTTTAGTTTTTGCAGCCTTTACAGCTTGAGTTTTCCAATTTATGTCCATACTATCAACAACTTTAACTGCAAGTGCATGAGAGAAACCTTCATCTTCTAAATCATATATTAGACCTTGACGTGAATAACCCCAATATCTTAAACGTGAGTTGACGAATTTTATGGCATTTTCTTCTTCCGCAGAATCTATAGCTTCTTTAGTTATTTTTTGCTCACTTTCCTTAGTCTCATCATTTTGCTCACTTGATTCGTTCTTAACTTCACCGATTTCTACTTGATGCAATTCATTATTCCAATTTACTTTAACATTCAAGGCTTCCCCAATAGCTTTTAATGGAAGATAAGTGCTTCCTTCTACTACAACAATCGGTTTATCACTAGTCCACTTTTCACCATTGATTAAAATAGGAAATGTAGCAGTTAGTGCTTCGTAATTAGTGGCAAAAGAAACTGCTCCCCCAAATACTAACGCACCGGCAACAAAACCTTGAATAAAACTTTTTTTCATAATAATTCCTCCTTATTAAATTTGTTCATTTTATAAATATTCCAAATAAAAGATGATTATTTCTAGCACTTTTACTTACCAAATTTAGGATACAACAATTAATTGAAATATGCAACACTTTTATTTTTCACTTATAACATATTGTTTTCCTGGAAGAGATTTTATGTAACCGTTTATTTCAAGCAACGTTAATGTAGAAGTTATTTCAGTAATAGGCAAGTCTACATTTTCGACTAAACTTTCTATACTGGTTGGAGTCAATGAAAGCTTATTATATATTATACTTTCGTTTTTTGAAAGATTTTTAGGCTCGAATAAGGATAACTGAGTAGAGGTAGGCAATTTTTTAGAGATTTCAGGGTAAATATCTTCTATAATATCTAGAGTACATGTGGCCGGCTTTACTCCGTCTTTTATTAAAAGATTTGTTCCAACCGAATTTCGAGAAAATATTTGACCCGGAACGGCGTAGACATTTCTGCCGGATTCTGCCGCAAGTCTTGCAGTTATCATTGTGCCGCTTTTTTTACTTGCTTCTATTACAAGTGTCGCCATTGAAAGACCAGCGACAATTCTGTTTCGTATAGGAAAATTTTTCGGAATGGGGGGAGTATTTAAAGGAAATTCCGAAATTACAGCTCCGTTTTCTATGATATCGAAGTATAGTTTTTTATTTCCGACCGGATAAATTACGTTTATACCTGAGCCTAAGACGGCAATTGTCCTACCTTTTTCTTTAACTGTGTAAGTATGAGCAAAAGTATCTATTCCATAAGCCATGCCACTTATTGTAGTAATTCCGGCTTTTGCAAGTTCAGAAGAGAATTTTTCAGTGCAGAATCTTCCATACTCGGTATATTTTCTTGAGCCGACTATAGATACAGATACTTCGTCTTTTGGAATTAATGTACCTTTATAATAAAGTAAAACCGGCGGTGTTGGTGTATTTAATAAATTATATGGATAATCGCTTGAAGTAATATCCAATATTTTTATATTTTCTTTTTGGCAAAATTCAAATTCTCTTTTTGCATCATCTTTTATTTTTTCGGATAATAATTTATTTTCAAGTTCTTCATTTAAGTTAAATTTTTTAATGTTATCTAAGGTTAGATAATATGCGTGTTTTGGCGAAATTACAGATATAAATTTGAGCAATTCTGAAATGTGCAGATCAAACACTTTTGTTAGCCATAGCATATAAAAATTCATTATAATCACCTCATACAAATATTACATTAAATTACAAATATTGTAAATGAAATAAGTTTATATCTTTACAGTTTTTAATATTTGTGAGAAAATCGAGGTGGTGATGAAAATGGATGGATTGTTTAATGTATATAAAGAAGAAGGAATGACGTCACATGATGTTGTGGCAAAAATGCGAAAGATTTTAAAAACAAAAACAATAGGTCATACAGGGACATTAGATCCGAATGCGACAGGTGTTTTAGTGGTGGCTGTAGGGCGTGCAACTAAAGTTATTGAATATATGGAAAATGATGATAAGGTTTATAATGCGGAACTTACTTTAGGAATTGTCACTGATACAGAAGATATTTGGGGAAATATTTTAAGTTCTAATGATATTAAAAATTTTGATTTAACATATGAAAAAATTAGTAATGCTATAAAATCGTTTATAGGAAAGCAAGTTCAGGTTCCACCTATGTATTCGGCTCTTAAAGTTAATGGAAAAAGGCTTTATGAGTTAGCAAGAGAGGGGAAAGAAATAGAGAGAAAAGGTAGAGAAATAGAAATATTTGATATAAATAATATAACACAAAATGAAGGAAAAATTTCTTTTACTGTTCATTGCTCAAAGGGAACGTATATTAGAACGTTATGTAAGGATATTGGCGAGAAAATAGGGTGCGGAGCTACAATGTCAAAGCTTGAAAGGATTAAGGCTGGAAGGTTTTCTTGCAGTTTCTCAAGCAAACTTACTGAAATTGAGAAAGAACCTGAAAAATATATTATAGATTTTGAAACTGTTCTTGAAGATTTTCCTATTTTGAATTTAGAAGAAAATGAGGCTAAGCTATATAAAAATGGTGTAAGATTTAGTAAAAATGGCTACTGTGATGGTTTATACAGAGTGTATATAGAAAATGAACTATATGGTATTTGCATAGTTATGGGGGGGATAGTAAAAAGTAGTAAAAAGATAGTCTAAAAATGAGAAGCGATTAAAAACATTAACTTTTTGGTGAATGTTACAAATGAACAAAAAATAGG
>CAZXFU010000124.1:0-3024 GCA_964640345.1 uncultured Eubacteriales bacterium | reverse complement strand
CTTCCTTTTTTTATTCCTTCGTCTCCTGATTCATCTATATATACATTGTATTTCAAATCTTTTTCCTCCGTTTACTTTTTATTAACACAAAAACCTTCTATATTAGAATATAGGAAATTAGCCAAAACAATATTAGTAATAGGTACACCGAAGTAGTCTGATAATTCAGAAGGTGTATATATTTTAGCAAGTTCTTTCAATTCGTCTAGTGGTATGAGTTCGTTATATAGTTTTTTATTAGCCTTATATTCCATCTTATCAATAGTAGTTTTATCAGCATTAATAAGGTAAAGGGAGCCAGTTTCATAATGAGCTTTTTCTTCAGCTATAATTATTTTTTCTTCTTTTGGATTTTCTATTTTATTATAATCAACTGCAATAACAGTATCTTTGCCGTTAGAAATAATACCTGCCTTTTTATTTTGAAAATTAACTTTAACAACCGGGATGTTGTATTCGTCTAAGTCGTTATATAAATCAATTAACTCTTTCATATAGCCTCCTTATTGGCTTTTGTTTATCTCTTCAATAGTTTCAGAACGAATTTTATCAGCATATTTTTTTAATCTATATTTAATAAATTGATATATGTAGAATATACTAATGCTAAAAATGCAAATACCAACAGCAACAAAAGAAACAGCTCTGTAATTATTAACTTTTTTATTGGTTACAGCAATATTATTAGTTAATCTGGTGTTTAAACTTTCTATTTCTGTTGTTAGTTCTTCAATTTCTAAACCTCTATTATAAGCTAAATCATTAGCAGAAGTATAAAGAGCATGACCTTCTAAAGCTACATCAATTAATTCGCTTTTTGTTACTGCGTTAAGATGTTCTTTGTAGATTTCTTGACGCTTTTCGGTATTTCTAAACGCTTCCATACTTTCTCTTGTGCTTAAAGTAAAATAACTATTATAATCAGCCATATATATCACTCCTTCTTCTTAGCTCTAACAAATGCATCTAAAGTAGCCTTTAGTACTTGCTTATCTGCTTCATCTAAATCTTTGTATCCTTCATAAAAGGCAACAAATTCTTTGTCAGTACTTTTATTTTCATTAGGATTTTTTATATCGGTTCTGCCTAATAAATAATCAACACTTACTTTAAAATAGTTAGCTATTTTATTGACAATTTCAATTCGTGGACTTCTTTCTCCAGATAGATATCTAGAAATTGTAACCTCTGTAACATCAATTTTTTCAGCTAATTCCCTTTGAGTTATATTTCTTTCTTCTAATAAAATTGATAAATTTTTAATAAACGCTTCTTGCTCTGTCATATAAACACCTCACTAACCGTTATTATAAAACATTTTACCGAAGTTATAAAAAAAATTACCTAAATTATAAAAAAACTGTTGACATTATCCAAATGGTTAATTATAATAAAACTACCAAATGGTTAAGAAAGGAGGCATAAAAATGGAAAATAGAATAAACACTGCAAAGTTAAGAGCAAAGCGAGCAGAAAATGGCTATTCGATGAATGACATAGCAATGATGATACACCGCACGGCAAAGGCATATGAGAATAAAGAAAGAGGTTTTAATGAATTTACTAGAAGTGAGATACAAGAACTTATAATAATTCTTAAACTTTCGGTTAAGGAAGTGTATGAAATTTTTTTTGCCGCCTCGCTTACCGAAGTTATAAGTTAATTACACCACAGTGTTAACATAATTGCAAAGTGAGGTGGGGAGATGGGAGAAAAAGTGCAAATAAAAATCAGCCTACCACCTGAACTACTGGACAAGCTCAGAAAAGAGGCTGAAAGACGAGGTATGCCACTAAATACATATATAACTATTCTTCTTCAAGAGAAATAGTGCCATTAGCTTTTTCATAATCGCTAATAAATTGTTTTAGTACAAATTCTATTTGTTTATTGATTGACCTACTATTTGTTTCAGATATTATTTTTAATTTTTCAAATAGTTCATCATCAATTCGCATAGCATATTGAGCCATATAAATACCCCCTTAAAATGATACCAATATTATATCAAAACGTATACATAATTCAATACTAACAAAATGATATCAAAAATATTCAAAAAGTTATTGACAATCAAAAATAATTACTTTAATATGATTATGATATCAAAATAATTCATAAGGTGGTGGAGAGATGGAAAGAGATGAAATGGTACTAAGATTGCCCAAATGGCTCAATGAACAGTTAAAGGCTAGTGCAAAAAAAGCGGGAGTAACAAGACATGCATATATTTTGAGATTATTAACTGATTGGAGTGAAAAATCAGAATAGAAAAGGAAGTGAACTATTACACCACAGTGTTAACATAATTTCAAATGTGAGGTGAGAGAGATGGAAGAAATCATTAAAAAGTTAGAAGAGATAGTAAGTAAAGAGTTAGATAAAAAAACAATACCAAGCAGGGAAGTGCTTGATATTGTGAACATTATTGCTGCTTATTATTTTGCAAAGTAGCATTTTTACTGATTTGGTATTGTGCTTTGGCTAACACTTTTAAAGCACAACCGTTAGAGGTAAGAAGTTCACATCCTGTAACGCAAGGATGAAGATTTTGAAATCCGTCATTGTGGTTACCCCTATTTGATAAAAAAGGACAAATAGACATAGTTTTCACCTCACTTTCGTAAGTTCAATCTATTATCTTATGTATGTTGAAATCATTTGTATGAGGTGATTATATGACAGGATAAGACAAAAATCAATAAAGGAGAAAAACATGGCAATAAGCTTTATGCATTTTACAGGCAAAAAGAGAAAGTCAAAAAATTGTAAGAGAAGAAGAAATCAAAAAGCCAAGCGAGTACATAGAAACAAGTACAGGCTGGCTGAATAGCAATGTAGAGGGGTGGTGTTATGAAAATAAAGGTAATAGTAGTAAATCCTCCAACGGAGGAGCAGAAAGAACAAATTTATAGAAATATTGAGGAATATTACAAAAGGCAAGGAAGTGAGAGTAATGCTTAAAGGTTATAGGTTTAATATGGATAAAGCTATGAGGAATTTGGGGTATTTAGTAACTTTTG
>CAZXFU010000123.1:0-3062 GCA_964640345.1 uncultured Eubacteriales bacterium | reverse complement strand
AATAAAGGAAGGAGAGTATGATTATTTAAGTTGTTAAATATATCATACAAGGTAATAAAAATGTCAGAAAATTTATTTGAAAATGTGTACAATCCTGATGTTTTATCATGTTTAGCAAACTTATCAAACGATGAAGTTTTTACTCCACCTGACGTTGTAAATAAAATGCTTGATATGCTACCACAGGAGATTTTTGAAAATCCTGACACAACATTTTTAGACCCTGCATGTAAGACAGGTGTGTTTTTAAGAGAAATAGCCAAAAGATTAGATAAAGGTTTAGAACATCAAATACCTGATAGGCAAAAAAGAATTGACCATATTTTCCATAAACAATTATATGGTATAGCAATTACAGAATTAACTAGCTTATTGTCAAGAAGAGGTATATATTGTTCTAAGTATCCAAATGGTGAATATTCGGTCTCGAAATTTGATGATGCACAAGGAAATATTAGATTTAAAAGAACAAATCATACATGGAAATCTGGAAATTGTATTTACTGTGGAGCATCTCAAACTCAATATGATAGGAATGTTGAATATGAAACATATGCTTACGAATTTATTCATAATGAAAGATTGGAGGAAATATTTGATATGAAATTTGATGTAATTATTAGTAATCCACCATATCAATTAAAAATGGCAGGCGAAGAAAATGGTGCTCAAGCAAGACCGATATACAATTTGTTTGTAGATAAAGCAATCAAATTAAATCCTAGTTATGTTGTAATGATTACTCCATCAAGATGGATGACAGGTGGATGGAATTTAGATGAATTTAGAATAGACTTATTAAAGGATATGAAAATAGAAGAAATGCATGATTTTCCAAATGCAAGTGATTGCTTCCCAGGAGTAGAAATAAAAGGTGGAGTTTGCTTTTATAAGTGGAATAAAAATTATATTGGAAATTGTAAATATATTACTCATCAAGGCAATTCCGTTATTTCACAAAAAATAAGACCATTGTTAATTGGAAAAATGGATACGGTCGTTAGATATAATGAAGCTATTCCGATAGTAGAAAAGATTGCATCTTTTAATAAAACTTCCTTTAGTGAATTGGTTAGTAGAATGAAACCTTTTGGGCTGTTACAGTTCAGTAAGAAATAATTAAAAACATCGTATTTTACTTATGTAAAAATACCGTACATTTTTGAATAATGCGTTTACTTTTTATGTAAGTTGTGCTAAAATAAAGAAATTGAATATGTTTTTAAGTGGTGAGTGTACTCATTACTAAATTCCGAATCATAATAGGATACGGGATAAAAGCATATTTAATTACTCGATACATGAGGTTTTGGGGAACTAGCAACAACCAGGGAGATAGAGGAGGAGTTTTGATCACGAATTTAGCAACGAGAATGGTGAAGTGTCTCAAGAGCATGGATGACAAATACAGACCGGAACTTTTTTTCGAGGAGAAAAAGAAGGAACGAATGCGGAGGTACACTCTTTCATACAACCAAGGCAAAGATACATACAAGAAAATTTGCTGGGATGTAGGACGCAAGATCATGGTTTTATGTTCGGCGAAGCTTGCAGAACGTTATGAGTGCTACACTACCTTTAAGGAGGTAGGGAGGATTATAAACGTCGTGTTCTACTGCAAGCCGATTAGAAACGACGGTTATGCCACTGCTTACGTGGTGGGTAATGCTTTTCTACAGCTCTTTGATCAGGAAGCCTTCTTGCAAGGCTTTAACGATTGTATGCGTCGCAGAACCGGAATTACTTTCGGAAAGTCCAAGGCTAAGCCTGTAGTAATCTGACAATTAAGGCACTGGTAATTTGTTTACTGGTGTCTTTTTTATTGCAAAAATTCGGAATTCTAGTGCAAAAAATGGAATTAGGTGAAGTACCTTTGTCATTATTATTACGTGGAATTTACTTTGGTAAGTTAACAAAGATGTAATGATGGTAATTTTGAATGTAAAATTTTTGGTTAGAATTATAACGACTGAGTATTAAATAGAGTTATATAGATAAGGCATATAACCAAATTTTAGCACCAATGTTTACTTTTTATGTAAAATGTGCTATAATCAAACTATCATAACAATTTCTAATTAGGCGAGAGCAGACTGCTTGAACCGTATTTAACTTACTGTAGTGAGTTTGAAATTGTGAGATTACTTATGCAAAGTAGGTGTATTTGTGTGAGTAGGCTTTGGGAAGAACACCAATATAGGAAGACAAAATGGAGGACAACAGGATGTTTGGCAAAGAGCGGAGCAAAGCGTGGGACGAGGTTCAGAAGAGGATTAAGGCGAAGAAACGTGTTCTTCGAATGCATGAGCGTTTGCGAAGGCGGGCTTTTCGAGTTGCGAAGCGGCTTGCGAACTTCGATGAACTCGTGGTTATCAAAAAAGCCGTCAAGGAGTTTATTCTCAAGAACGGAAAGCACGTATACACCTTTGCAAGGGTGGACTACTTTAGTAATAGAATCGAACTCTGCATCTCCACAAGCCGATTTGATGCCAGGTGTGACCGCTTTGGTGCTAGCTACGTCAGCATTCTGGTCGTAGATGACAGGGTGGTGGATATCAATGAAGTGCTTTTGGTATTCAATGAAATCTCCACAAAGAAAATAGGGATCACTTTTCCGCATGCAAGCGATGGCCTTGTTTATGATGTGGCAGATTGTAGTGTGCGTCGTTTGTGATCAATCTCACGCACAGTGCTAGGAACCCATGCTTTTATAAGTATGGGTTTCTGCGTTATAAATTTCAAATAATTGTATAAAATGATGAAAGTAATCCAAAAAAAACAACTCGACATAATTTGGTAAAACTTTAATTATACGTTACAGTTCAGTAAGAAACTAAAAAAGCATAGCTAAAAGAGGTTTTTATACCTCAATTTGCTATGCTATAACTTTCTCATCTTTAAACGCTTTTATAAAAGCATTATAGACATTTATTCCTTGTTTTTTATATGTATTTATGCAACTTCTTATTATTGCATAAACTTCTGCACCAGATTCACTTCTGATTTTCGAGTGTGTGAAAAAATTTCTGTAAATAAAATCTTCTATGATAATGAATGAGCTA
>CAZXFU010000122.1:0-3159 GCA_964640345.1 uncultured Eubacteriales bacterium | reverse complement strand
AAAGATAGCCCCAGTGGTTCGATTTTTACAGCAACCACTTCTTTTAGCTATCCTCAACATAAGAATACTGGAACTCTACAGATGTACTACGGAGAGAGTAGCATGAGTAGTACCGTCTATGCAATAAAGCAGAATGTTGACGGTACGTATCCTTCTAAGAACGAAAGCTATGTGTATGTAAGTTTTAATGGCTTTAGTTCATGTGATATTAATTTGGCGGCAAGTCGACTACCTGTAGGCTTTAGGTACGATCAGCTTGAAACTACTAGTGGTTGGCAAACGTTTAACGCTGGAGAAAATATCGTGTCTAAAGGCGGAAAAATCTATGGTGATGGCAAAGCCAACTATGTTTACATTAGACTTGCAAGACGAGAGTACACACTTTCGTTTAGTGATGGTAACAAGGTTGTAAGTTCGATCTCGAATATAAAGTTCGAGGCGAATCTTAGCAATAAAGATGTGCCTGCGATTTCTGCTCCTGAGGCGTTTTTGGGGTATGATTTTGTAGGTCTTAAAGCTGGGTATGACGGTAGAATTTATTCTGGCAAAACTCCGAGCGAAGCTTATGCGAGCTTCTGTAATACTGTTGGAGATAAGATGCCGGCTAATGATGTCGTTTTAACTGCTATTTGGCAGGCCCCTGTTTATACCGTACGCTTCTTTGAAGATAGCACTTTTTCGAAGTTAATAGCTTCTGAGACTGTTGCTAAGGGCAAAACGGTTACTAATCATCCTGCTAATCCTATTCGCACTAAGTATACTTTTGACGGCTGGTTCTACCTCGAAGAAGGAGTTGAAAAGCTTTATTTTGAGGGTAAAGTTATCCAGTCAAATATTGATATTTATGCGAAGTGGACGGCTCTTGACGTTATCATGGCAGACATCACTGTAAGACACAACTATCTTGATGACTCGAGTCTTACTCATACTGAAACTATTCAGGGTGCGGTTGGTTCAGTTGTTACGATAGACGCCGAAGAGATGCATGATGGCTATTTCCCGGATTATACGTCACTTAACTGTAACGTTGCAGACGGTGAAAATGTTGTTGTGTTTAATTATAAGAAGCTTGGCGAGGTTGCATATACTGTACGCTATATTGATGCAAACGGCGTTGATATTATCGATGCTAAACTTGCAACTAGTAGTAATATGTATGTGACTGAGCGTTACCGGTACATTTATGGTTGTACACCGAGAGTTATTGCTCAGACTATTAAGCTTAGTGCTAATCCGGACAACAACGTTATCATATTTGTGTATGATACGACTGCCGGTAAGGGGGGTTATACAATTAACCACTATGTAGAGAAGCTTGATGGCAGTTATGAGCGATATGGCGATACAATTATTGTTACGGATGCACAGCTTTATACAAAGATAGAAGCAACTCCGTTGGTTATTGAAGGATATTCGTTTGATCCTTCGGTAAGCAATACTTCTGATTGGCTTACGCCGAACAAGAGTGTTGTCCTAAATTTGTATTATACGCTAAATTCGTATACAGTAACGTATCGCTATACTAACGGGACTACCATTCCGGCAGGTGCTCCGGAGCTTCCTACAGTTGCTACCTATAAGTATGGCTCTACCGTAAGTGTTTGCACTGTAACTAACGTTAAGGGATATAACTTCTATGGATGGACTGTTGTAGAAGGCAGTGTGGTTATTTCTGATGATGTCTTTAGTATGCCCACTTCGGATATAGTCTTTGAAGGCTATTTTGAGCAGATGGATTATTGTATCGAAGTGGAGTGGGAATACGAGAACGGAAATTTCTATGCTGGTGAATTCTATTGGGATTGCGACGTACTCGATTACGTATCCAAGACTAATGGTACTTGGGAGGCGGCACCGTATGTTAGGTGCAAGGTTACAAACTACGGTGCGAAAGATGTTAACTTGAATTTTTCTGCTAGTGTTAATGAATGGGCTAAGTATCTTGTGTTTAACCCCTTTGACAATATTGGTACTATACAACTTGCCGGCAACAATACAAGCTATGTATTTGAGTTCTCTAGTTTTGATTGGAACTATGATCTACTCAATTGCGAAGCTTTAAAGGTTGCCCTTGGAGATGTACCGACAGTTGAAAGTAACATGTTTAAACTTGACATTACCGCTACTATGTAACGGTAAAAATGAGGTTGATATTTTGTCAGCCTCATTTTTTTGTGTGACAGTATGTCGTTTAGTTAATCGGAGGCATTACATTAATTTCATACTATTACATGAAAAGCAAAAAATATTTGCCAATAAATTTGGCAAAAAAATTTTATTATGATAAAATATTTTTGAAAGATATTTTTATATTTATTATAAGTATTGTGGTTTGAGGAGTGAACTTTGCTATGAGTAATTTAACTTTTTTGGCAAAAGAACAGTGTGTTGGAAGTGAAGAATTAGATATATTAAAAAAAAGGGGAAAAAATGCAGTAATAACCGATTTTTGTATATTATTAGGCGGATGGCTTGATACATCCTCGAGTTTATTTGGAGATGATTCATTAGCGGAAAGAACTGGATATTATTGGACTAAATCAGTTAATGAAATTAATAACGTGGTCGTGGCTACTTCCGATGCTTTTGGAGTACATGAGTCGTTTACTTGGATACGCAATGTTGGGGCTCGTCCAGCTTTGCCCTTCTCATCAATCAGTTCAATCCCTACGAACGGAGTGAGTGGAGCACCCAAAAGAGCAAAAGATGGTGTTTTAGAGGTAGAATATGGATACTATCCACAAAAAGCTGTATCAAGAAATATGCAAGAAAAACTAGAAAGAGCCTTTAAAAGAGGAGTCTTGTTAAGAACCGGAAAGAAATATACAACAGATTCAAGAAAATCGTCTGAATATGATGAAAAATTTTTACCAAAACAACACGAGGAATTTCAATTAGATGGAAAGAGATATATAAGAGTAGAAGCAAACACTAAAGTTAGAGATGATGGTGGATTTGAACTTTCAAATGGAGAGAGTTATAAAAATGGGGACTTTGTATGGGCAGAAGTTTCTCCGATAAAATGGTTAGTTGATGAAAAAGCAAAGATTATGCTTACAGATAAGATAATTTTTTCCGGACTTCAATTTAACCATACAAAAGGGTATCGTACAGAAGATTTTGATAAAACGGATATAAAAAAATTTATGGACGAATATT
>CAZXFU010000121.1:0-3177 GCA_964640345.1 uncultured Eubacteriales bacterium | reverse complement strand
GGTTCTTTACATAGAAAGGATTGTGATAGTTTACACAAACTTTTCTACGTACTCCTTTTTCTTATAGTATATTACTTTTGAGCTGTAAAATTCTGTATAGCTCATTCATTATCATAGAAGATTTTATTTACAGAAATTTTTTCACACACTCGCATCTTGCATATCTTCTTTAGTTTCAGGTTTGTATTCTTCTAATATTGCTTTTGCTATTGCCACGCTTTGTGGACTTCGGTTAATTCTTTTTGTTGCCATTAGTTCATTTCCCATCTTTTTTCATCTTTTCTTTTAGCATATATTGGTTCAAAACAAAAATAAAGTGCGTAAGTTTTTATTTTTTCAACTTACACACTTTATTTTACATTCCCTTTATTTATCACTTTATATTTTAACAAAAAGAGCATCAAAGCACTACAAATTGTAGGTTTGATACTCTTTTTCTATTATCTCTTACTATCAAATCAAATGCGGAATGCTTACAATTGTCTGTTTATCACTATCATATGTAGTTTTATTCAATATGCTATTACTTCTATCTGTCTAATCCCATTTGCATTCTATATACGCGTGTTAAATCTTTTTTAGGAACTTTGTCAATACCTCCAAATCTTCTTAAATCAATTCTCATAGCATTAGAGACTATTTGCGGTAATAATTTATCTCCCACTTCATTTATATCAACTAGTTCAGGTATATATAATCCTCTATCTTTATAATCTTCAGAAGTAAATTCAGGTCCCGTTCCAGTTCCAATATCTCCACTTAAATATTCACACAATAAAAAATGTTCTATATTATTTTCCTTTTCTAATCTATATAATGGTCTTACTACATTTACATCTATACCTAATTCTTCTTTTATTTCTCGTACAACAGCTTTTTCTATAGTTTCCTCACCTTCAACTCCCCCACCAGGAAATACATAATATTCTTCACGCTTTCCATCTTTTTCTTTAATTCTATGTATTGTAACCAACTTTCCGTCTTTCAAAATTATTCCTCGTGATGCCACTCTCTTCATTTTTTTATTTCCCTCCATTCTTACTGGTTGTATCAAAAAATCCAAAAATTCATTTCCATATTCTACAGCACTAAAATTATTAGAAATTCCTGTAGTTCTACACTTTATGAATTCTTGAGCATTAAACTCTTTAATTCCAAATCTATCTGCAAATTTTTTATATACATCAAAATACCCTTTTGCATCAACATCTTCTTGTATTAACATTGCCCTCATAATATGTGAAACAATTTTAAATACTGAATCAGCCTTCTTAGTATCTACCTTGTCATCATATAACAATCTTCTTAAAGTATGAACTTGATCTGGTATACTTTCTTTATATTTATTTTTCAAAATAGTTCTATCAATTCTCGATATCTGTAACTCTGGAACACAAAATGTTGGGAAATACTCACCGGTCTCTATTTTACTAATTGCATAAGTTGTTTTTGCATCAATGTCCAATCTCTCAAATTCTGACTGTCCATACACAGTTGTACCTATTTTTATATTTGTAAACTTACTTACAATAGAATTTAATATCCTTCTTGTATCACTATCATTAGGTTCTACTACTAATATCAAATCTATATCACTATAACCTTCTATTACTGTCTCTCTTGCACAACTACCATGAATTAAAAATAATTTTAATTTTGTATTTAATTGTTTAGAACACTCTTCGTAGCAAGTTTGTATCGCTTGCTTATATTGATCAGGAATTTGCAATTCATCAACGCCTCGAATATTAGGATTTAATTTACTATTAGTTTGTAATGCCACATTATCTAATTGAGCATCTAATTCTTTTTTTGTTCCATTGTTATCTATAATGTAATCTGCAATATTTTTTATTTTATCTGCACCTCTTGAAATTTTTATAGCATCTTTCTTGGAAACATCTTCCATCGATTGCTGTATATCAATGCCTTCTGAAATTGCATTCCTAACCACTCTATTTTTATAACTAGTATCAATAAAAACTGCTCTAAACTGTTCTTCAAAAATATCTTTCAAATCTTCTACCAAATCTATTCTATGTAAACTTTCTACGGAGATCATAGATTTATAATAATGTATCCTTAAAAATTTTGCTATCTCTTCAGCTTGTAATAAACTAGTATATCTATGATCATTTTCAAAAAATTCAGTTTGTCCAAATATGCCATATTTTTTACATATTTTTTCAACAAAATAATTCAACTTTAAATTCCAAGAATCATATCTGGTAGATAAATATCGTCCAGCTCCACTTTTTCCACATTCACTCAGACCACCTAAACCTAAAATTACTTGTTGTTTAGGTACCACTATTCTACTCTTTAATAATTCATATAACAATTCATTCAAATTAAATTCTACTTTTTCTATAGAACCAGTAGCATAAAAATCCACATACTCTCTATTAGCGAGTTGATTATTTATCTCTACATTTTGATATAATTGATATTGTCTATATAAATTTGCTTTTTCTGGGCTCATATTACTATATGTCCGAACTTCACTTATCTTCATTCGTTCTTCAACACTACCAGCTATATCCATAAATATATCAAAATCTTCTATACCTCTTACACCATATTGCTCTTTCATTTTAGTAATTAATTGTAATGCTTCTTCTCTATCTAGTCCTTTTGTCATTAATGTAGCAGTTATTCGTGCATCAAAATTCTTTATTCCTTTATCTACTATGACTATAGGCTTTTGACTTTTTTGAATTTCTAAATTCCTTTGTTGCAAACTTTGATACATAATTCTGCAAAAATCTTCCGGCGAACTTTCTCTAAACCACCAATCAAATCCACCCTCTACACCATATACATTGTATGGCTGATAAGATTCTAACCCACCAAAAGTTTCAATTAAATTAGGATTTTTCTTTTTTAAAAGTTCAATTTGTGTAGTTTTGCCACTTCCATCTACTCCGTTTAAACTAATTATACATCTCATCCAAAACACTCCTTGATTCTATTTTTTATACTTTATATAAATTGTTCTTAAAAATACCTTTAATTCTTCAAGTGTTTTTATATTCGTTTTATAAAATAATTCTAAGTATGCCAAACTTAATAGTTTATCTTTCTCTTCCATAATATTCAAATCAAATATAGCCATTATTTTCATTCTCTTCTTATTGAACTTTCTGATCTTTTTAATAGTTTACCTATTTCAACATT
>CAZXFU010000120.1:0-3207 GCA_964640345.1 uncultured Eubacteriales bacterium | reverse complement strand
TCAAGTACTCCTTTTTTGTTTTTAAGATGACCATAAACTTCAGCCAAATATATTTTTGTAAAACATCTGTTTCTAATTTGTTCTGAAAGCCTTGAAGCTCCTTTAGAAGTGCGTGCAAATACCATAATTCCACCAACAGGTCTATCTAGGCGATGAACTATACCCACAAAGGCTTGTCCGGGTTTATTGTACTTCTCTTTTATATAATTTCTTACCAAATTATACATATCATCATCTTTTGTAGAGTCTGCTTGAGTCGGAACACCTGCCGGTTTTTCCACCACAATTATATGATTATCCTCATAAATAACGTTCAATTTCATACATTTTCGCTCCATCTTCCGTATATTCCGCAAGGTAAAACAATTTTTTGTTTTGTAACAGGTAAGCCTATTTCTCCACAACTTGTCTTCCCATTTTTCATAGTTAAAGTCAAAATATTTTCAAGAACAGTTGGTGCAAGACCTGCTGTATATGAATTTATCAAATAAAATAATGGCCTATCGCTTAGAATGTCCAACGTCTTTAATATCAAGGGATATAAGTCCTTTTCTATATCCCATACTTCTCCATTCGTACCTTTTCCATAACTTGGTGGGTCCATAACTATTGCATCATACTTCTTCCCTCTTCTTATTTCTCTTTCAACGAATTTCACAACATCATCGACAATGAATCTTACTTCTTTGTTCCCAAGTCCGGACAAAACTAAATTTTCCTTTGCTTGTGAAACAATACGCTTTGAAGCATCTACATGGCAAACAGAAGCACCGGCATATGCACAAGCCACACTTGCACCGCCTGTATATGCAAATAAGTTTAATACTTTAATTGTTCTATCGGCATTTTTTATTTTATCAATCATCCATTCCCAGTTAACAGCCTGCTCAGGGAACAATCCTGTATGCTTGAAATTCATAGGCTTAATAACGAATTTCAAATCTTTATATGAAATATTCCATGTCTCAGGAAGTCTCTTAAAAAATTCCCAGTTTCCTCCACCTTTATTACTTCTGTGATACCAACCGTCAACCTTGCTCCATTCCTTTCCAATAGGAGTATTCCAAACAATTTGTGGATCAGGACGTCTTAAAAAAATATCTCCCCACCGTTCAAGTTTCTCGCCATTTGACGTATCTATTAGTTCATAATCTTTCCAGTCTTTTGCAATAATCATTATAACAAAACCTCATTTCCAATAAATTCATATATATTTTAACATATATCTTCCCAAAAAGCGAATTAAATTTGAAAGGCTTACTACACATCGCAAATTTTTATTTGAATTAACTAAAATGCTATTGAACAATTTAAGCAAATACTATAGATTATATTTGTGGTGATAAATATGAAAATATTAGGAATTGTTGCAGAATATAACCCGTTTCACAACGGTCATTTATATCATTTGAAAAAATCTTTGGAACTCACAAAAGCGGATGCTACGATAGCTGTAATGTCAGGTAACTTTATTCAAAGAGGTGAGCCGGCATTAACGGATAAATTTACTAGAGCAGATATCGCCGTAAAAAATGGACTGGATTTGGTAATTGAACTCCCTCTATATTATTCTGTTGCAACTGCAGAAAAGTTTGCCTACGGTGCCTTAAAAATATTATCAGAATGTGGAATAAACTATCTGTCATTTGGTGCAGAAGAAAGTAACCTAAATACGTTAAAAACAATAGCTCAAACACTTGCAAATGAATCTATGGAATATTCTGAAATACTAAAAGAAAAACTAAAATCCGGTAGTTCATATCCTGTTGCAAGAGCTGAAGCGATTTCGGCTCTTTTAGGTATATCGAATAATATATTAAATAAACCAAATAACATTTTAGCTGTAGAATATTTAAAAAATATTTATCAATCTAAATTAGATATAGAGCCTATTTTAGTTGAAAGAGTTGACTCTGGATATAATGATTTAGAATCTAACACTAATATTTTAAGTGCTACGGGAATTAGAGAAAAATTAAAAGATGGTCAAGACATAGACATCTTCATTCCAGGATATACATTAGAGGAAATGAATAATCCTGTATTTTTAGAGGATTTTGAAGATAATATAATGTATGCACTCCGAAAAATGAATATTGAAGATATCAAAGAGCTTCCGGATGTTACAGAGGGATTAGAAAACAGGATTTTTTACGCTGTAGCAAATTCCTCGACACTACAGGAATTAATTAATACTATAAAAACAAAAAGATACCCCCTTACAAGGATAAAGAGAATACTCATTTCTGCACTCTTAGATATATCAAAAACAAATTTAAATACATTTGATAGTGTAGGCGGTCCACAATATATGCGAATACTAGCTTTTAATGAAAAAGGTCAAAAACTTTTATCAAATATTTCCTCATCATCTTCGATTCCGATAGTTACCTCGGTAAGTAAATTCATGGAAAAAGCTACCGAATTGCAAAAAGAAATGTTAATTTCAGATATCTTATCAACAAACATATATACTCTTGCTACAAAAGAAAAAGAAATGAACTTAGATTATTTAAGGAGGCTAAAAAATGTCTAAAATAATAGGAATAACCGGCGGAATCGGTTCAGGAAAAACAACGGTAACAGCACTACTTTCTGAAAAACTAAACGCTCCAATATTAGATGCAGATAAAATTTCAAAGCAAGCAATGAATTCTCCTGAAATAATACTAAAAATAAGAAAGTTTTTTGGGGAAGCAATATTTGACAATCCGGCACTTATAAACCGTAGCAAATTAGCAGATATTGTTTTTAGTAATGAGGCAAAGCTTTTGGAATTGAACAAAATTATCCATCCGTTTGTCATGGAAGAAATAAAGAAAAAAGTCGATGAGCTAAAAAAAGAGCACCAATATATATTACTTGATGTTCCTCTTCCAAACGAAGATTTTATAAATCTAAGTGACAGAATAATTGTAGTTATTGCTAATGATGAAAATAGAATAAAAAGAGTCATGAAACGCTCGGGCTTATCTGAGAGCGATGTAAAGAAAAGAATGAAAAAACAGATGCCTATTAAAAATTATATAAAACTTGCAGATGTAATCATAAAGAATAACGGTTCAAAGGACGAATTAATTAATTTTATAAAGCAGTTAGAACTTTAATAATCAAGTAGAGTATGTAGACTCGTTTGTGTAAACAGAGTCTGCGAGAAAAAGTCTGTAAATATGTAACACCAAGGTCTTCTATGATAAAATAAAATCA
>CAZXFU010000119.1:0-3239 GCA_964640345.1 uncultured Eubacteriales bacterium | reverse complement strand
AGTGAGAATGTAATTCCACGATTTAAATTTTCATCATCTTCGACCACGAGTATACCTGGCATAGCATATGCACCTCTCTTTATTAACTATTCATCTTAAAATGCTTCAATGCCTCCACAATTGCACTCTCTTTATCTTCTGGACACTGTGGCTGCCTACTATCTTCATTTTTAGGTAAATTATAATTCTTTCCAACCTCAATTCCGCATTTTCTCTTTACCTGTGAAATATACAGATTGGAAACTTTCATGCCGGCATTATGTTCAGCCACATACTTCTTTATCTCATCATATGTTGCCTTAGTCTCTGCAGATGTTATATCCACATCATCAAGTTCAATTGTGACATTAATGTAATCATCCGGCTTTTGTTTCAGTTGGGACAAAAGAACAACCGTCTCAACGTGCCTTGCACAAGCAATAATGATGTTTTTTTATTGTAAACCTACTTTTATTTAAAAATAAAAAAATATGTGACACTAATATCTCTCATTACTATTATTAGTTTAACATATTCCTATTCTTTTTTCCACTAATATTCAATTTGTTCTTCTCTATTTTCTCCAGTCTTTAATTGTATCGCAATCTTATATTTAGAAATAATCTTTATTTCTTTTATTAGATTTTTCACAAGTTCTTCATCGAAACCATCTATTTGAACTTCTCCTAAATTCATAAATTTACTTACATCTTCAATTCTTCTGTTATTTTTCTCTATATCATCTCTTTTATTTTGTAACTCTTTTAATTTATTTGACCACTTCTTATATTCCACATCAAAACTTCTATCTTGTGATCCGGCTTTAATATTTAATTCCACTAACTCCATTATTTTTTCTCTAACTTCTTTTATCTCTTTTTCTATGTCTTCATTTTCAGAGGATAATAAAACCTTTTTCACATTATTAAATACGATTTCATTTACATTATCTCGTCTTTCTAATATTCTCTTAATAACACTCATTATTGCATTTTGTAGTGCATATTCTTTTATTGTTTGTGAATGTTTGCAATTACTTTTTCCATTCTTCAGCCTACTCATGCATCTCCACACAATTGCTTTTTCTCTATTTTTATACCATGTTACCCTTCGGTATGGCTGACCACACTCACTACAATACATCATATCAGTTAATATGTATTTAGAACTATATTTTGATTTATCCTTTTGTTTCCCATTTTTTCTTATTAAACTTGACCGTCTTGCAAGTTCCTCTTGCACTCTATAAAAAATATCTTTAGGGATTATCCCCTCATGATTATTAGTTACATAGTATTGTTTTACACTTCCATTATTCTTAACTCTTTTCTTGGTCAAATAATCGACCGTATAACTTTTTTGAAGTAATGCATCCCCCATATATTTTTCATTCTTCAATATACTTAATATAACACTCGTGTTCCATTTCGTCTTACCAGTCACTGTTTTTATTCCTCTCATTTCAAGTTCGTTTGCTATTGACTGCGTACTATATCCTTCTAAAAATAATTTATATATTAATTTTACCACCTCTGCCTCTTCTGGAACTATAACTAATTGTCCTTCATTATTTTTGGTATATCCTAAAAATCTCTTATAGTTTAATTGTACCTCACCCTTTTCAAATCTTTTCGTTATTCCCCATTTTATATTGGTACTAAGTGACCTGCTCTCTTCTTGTGCCAAGCTACTAAGTATTGTTAGTAACATCTCTCCGGAACCATCAAGCGTATTTATATTTTCCTTTTCAAAAAATACTGCTATATTCTTCTCTTTCAGTTTTCTAATTGTAGCTAAACAGTCGAGTGTATTTCTTGCAAATCTACTAACCGATTTTGTTATTATCATATCAATCTTTCCTAATAAACAATCTTTAATTAACTTATTAAAGCCATCTCGCTTTTTTAGATTAGTACCTGTTATTCCCTCATCTGCATAAATACCTGCAAAAATCCAGTCGGAGTTGTTTTGTATATAACTTGTATAATACTCTACTTGCAGTTTATAACTTGATTGCTGTTCTTCCAATTCTGCACTAACTCTACAATATGCAGCAACCCTCATTCTTTTCTCTTTCTTTACTACCTTTGTTTCTCTTTCGTTCCTTACCGGAATAACTTGTACTATCTTTTGTACCACATTATCACATCCTTTCAATTTTTAATCTTGCTCCATTAATAAAAACTACTTCCAACCAATTATTTTTGTGTACTACAATCTTGTCTATAATATTTTTAAATAATGCTTTATTAAACCCATCATCACTATTAACTTTGCCTATCTCTTTAATTATAAAGTCTGTAGTTTTTTCATAATCACACTCACTTAATTGCTCATATTTTTGAGATGCAATATAAAAAGCCTCATCACAAATATTTACGAATCTTCTGCGTGTCAGTCGCATTTGTTTAACCACCGGTACTTGCTCTACTTTTATTAAATTAAAATCTTCTTTTATTGCTTCTATTACCTTGCAAAAAGTTTCTTCTATTTCTCCATCTTCTAAATGAATGTTTTTGCATTGTACTTTCCTATTCACTATGTACTTACCGCATCTCCAATTACATTTTTTATCTCTATTATGGTGAATTTGATATCTTCTATAAAAGCTCTCGCATTCTCCACATTGCACTTTATCTTTTAAATAAAAGTCACTATTTTTCCCATTAATTGAAATATTGCTGTTTTTATTATTACTTTTATTTTTTTCTCTTCTTTTATCTTGTACTTTATAAAATATTTCTTTTGATATTATTTGAGGATATATATCATCTCCCATATATCTTTTATTAGAGAGAATTTTGCCTATAGATGCGTGATTCCAACTAATTTCTCCATTGTAATTTTCTATTTTATTTTCTATAAGTATTAAACAAAGTTTACTCATGGCTTTTCCATTTAAGTATTCATTGAAAAGTTGGTTAAGAATACTTGCTTCCTCGTCAAAAATTTCAATTACTCCTTCTTTCATGCTATAGCCTATTGGAAACACTCGCTTCATAATATCCCCCTTATATTTTTCCTGGTAACTTCAATCCATTTATTAGATTAATTTCGATATTGCTATCAGATAAAATAAAAAAAAATGAGTATGTAGAAAAAACTGTGTAAACTGATGAAAAAGAAATCCCTCCTATGTTATATTTTATTCTAACATAGAAAGGATTTCTTTTTCATCAGTTTACACAGTTTTTTCTACATACTCTCCAAACCATAAATGAATGCAAGCATCAATTTGAATTTCCTCGCCAAAGTAAATG
>CAZXFU010000118.1:0-3253 GCA_964640345.1 uncultured Eubacteriales bacterium | reverse complement strand
GAGTGCGCAGACGCAGGCTACAACGCAGAACACCAACAGCCTGTACAACACACAGTATTCCGATACCGTGGACGACCTGCTGCAGCAGTACAACAACCGGAAGCCTTTCCAGTACGACGTGAACGAAGACGCGCTGTACCAGCAGATGGTTGACCGGTATGTGTCTCAGGGCAAGCTCGCCATGCAGGACACCATTGGGCAGACAACGGCTCTGACGGGAGGATACGGCAACAGTTACGCTCAGAACGCAGGGCAGCAGGCGTACCAGGGGTATCTGCAGGGAGCGTACGACAATATCCCTACTTACTACCAACAGGCTCTTGACGCCTACAACGCGGAGGGCGACCA
Source organism: uncultured Eubacteriales bacterium (assembly GCA_964640345.1). Taxonomy (GTDB): domain Bacteria; phylum Bacillota; class Clostridia; order TANB77; family RGIG9151; genus RGIG9151. Next base: position 2,905 of record CAZXFU010000118.1, on the reverse strand, counting down.
GCTGCTGCAGAAGTACAGCCTGGCAGCAGACCGGGACGACGAGGCGTACAGCCGGGCATACCAGAATCAGAGCCTTGCACAGCAGCAGGTGGAATACCTTATCTCCATTGGCGTGCGGCCCAGTGACGACCTGATCTCCGCATCCGGGTACAGTCAGCAGTACATTGATGCGGTGCTCTCCCCTGACACGGCAGCAGCGGGCACCGGCAGCGGCAATTGGCTCAACCCTGACGGCAGCGTAAACACCAAGCTCATCAATAAGAACACCAAATGGTGGAAGAACTACGCGGCGAAATACAACCTGGACCCGGATACCGGCGCAAAGCTCAGCACCAGCGGAACAACCGGAACAGATACGGGCACAACCCTTGGGGGCAGCGGCACAAACGGCAAATACACTTACGACGACGTAGCCGAGGCAGCAACCCAGATGAGGGCGAACGGCGCCACCAACGACGAGGTCCGGACGGTCATTAACTACCTGACCGGGGACGACGTGTACGAGCAGGGCAGCGGTGACCACGGCCATGTGGGAACCGCAGGGAAAGATTGGCGTGAGCTCCTGGGGGCATACGCAGGCGGTACCAGATAAGCAGGAGGGCATATGAGCACGAAGACAGGAAACGAGAAGGTAGACAGCCTCTTCCAAAAGTACAACGTGTCGATTGAGAACAGCAAAAACCGGCCCACCAGCGTGGCTCAGGCAAAGGCAGCCCAGAGCAAAGGCCTTGCGAAAACCAGCGCCCAGAGAGAGATTCTCAAAACTGGGGAGTCCAAGGTGGACAGTCTGCTGGCAAAGTACAATGTTTCCATCACCGGGAGCAGAAACCGGCCCACCAGTGCAGAGGAAGCACGAGCGGGCGGGTATGTGACGCATGGTACAAGCAAGACAGCAGCGGGCACAGAAGCGCCTGCGGCTAATGTGGCAGCGAAGGCAGTACGGCCGACGGCCATGCAAGCGCAGGAGCCCACGCAGACGGCAAAGGCAACGGGCACGTCCCGGTCCGGCCTGATAGACGCCCTCGCAGCACTGACGCAGGGAACGTCGAAGGCAGCGCAGAACCAGAAGGGCGCAGCGCAAGCACAGAAGGATACAAGCAGTGTATCCGGCACGTATTCCAGTGGCGCAGAGAGCGTGCCAGCAGCAAAGACCACGGGCAAAAAATTTTCCAAACCGGCACTGAATATTTATACAAACGAGGACAACCCCACGGGCACCGGCCAATACCTGAAAGAAGGCGGCACGGAAACGGCCGTGGAAATGGCGCAGCGGAAGCAGGAGCAGAACCGGGCCCAAGCTGCCTACGATGAAGCGAAAGCAGCGTACGACAAGGCACTGTCTGAGAATAAGGCTGCCAGAGCGAGATACAGCGAGACCAGCAGCCGGTCAGACTATGAGGCGCTGAGCCAGTCGGATGCGGCGGTGATCGGCGCGGCGCAGGAAGTGGAGAAGGCTGAAGCAGCCCTTACGGAGGCAAAGGAGAGCACAGCAGCGGCGAAGAAGATCGCGTCTGACCCGAAGGGGCACACCGTGGCCATGAATGCCCAGGCGGAAAAGGCAAAAGCGTCAAAGGGCACCGCTGCCAAGCTGGATCAGCAGGTGAATCAGGCCGTCGGCGCATACACCAGTGCTCAGAGCGAGCTGGAGGCACTGCAGAACGAATACCAGGAGACTTATGCAAAGTGGGACAGCACGCAGGACTACCAGTACTGGGAACGGCTGCTGGATCTGGATGAAGAAATGGCCCAGGCGCAAAAGAATCTGGACGCGGCCACAGAGCAGGCGGAGGCAGCCATGCTCGCCCAGCGGAACCAGTTTACCGGCATGCGGGGCACCGGCACGACGCAGGCGGAAGAAATTCCTGCGTACCGGCAGGCAGCAGAAACCTTCGACGAGTATCAGCGAAACAAGCAGCTCACTGGCCTGATAGACAAGGGCTGGGCGAAAGCAGAGGAAGCGAACAGCGCCCGGGAGCAGGAAGAGCAGGAAGCCTACGATGTACTGAACAGTTGGACATACAACGGCGTCTCCCCTATTGCAAAGAGCATGCTTACCCTGACCGTGGACGAAAGCTACAAGCGGCCGACGGATGAATGGACCCAGGCGGAAAAGGACTACTACAGTCTCCTCTACCTCAACGATAAAGAAAGTGCAGAGGAATACGCCGTAGACGTGAATAACTCCCACAACGCGCAGAGCAAGGCAGAACAGGCACAGAGCGTGCAAGACTGGGTGAGCCAGAATGCACTGACCCGGATTGCCGGCGGTGCGGGCGGCTTGGCAGCAAACATTGCAGGCCTCGGCGCAGCGGACGTACTGACCAGCGCCATGGAATATGCAGCCCGGGGGCAGATTACGCAGCGGGCTGACATCTCCCCTTACGAGGCGGGCAACACAGCCATTGCAAAGAACGCAGAAGATCTGAATGCCTACGGCACCATAAATGAGAATGTGCCCATCGTAGGCGGCAAGGGCTTCGGCGACCTGTACCAGGCGACAAACTCTGTGCTGGAGAGCATGGCGACGGTGGGCCTGTACGGGCCATACGGGACAGACATGGTGTTCTTTGCCAACAGCGCGGCAAGCGAGCTGGAGGACGCCAGAAACAGCGGGGCAACGGACGGTCAGGCGCTGGGGATGGCCCTCGTTGCGGGCGCAGCGGAGGCGGCCGGTGAACACATCAGCGCTTCCCACCTGCTGGAGATGATGCAGAACCCCATCGTGGACAAGTTCTTCTCTTCCCTTGCCGGGCAGAACTTCGAAGAGGCAGAAGAAGAAGTATTCACCGACGTGGTGACAAATGTGGCACAAAACCTCATCCTGAAGAGCAACAGCGAATTCTACCAGAAAGTGGACGAATACAAGCAGCTCCACCCGCTGGCAAGCGAGGAAGCGGCGAAAGAC
>CAZXFU010000117.1:2283-3285 GCA_964640345.1 uncultured Eubacteriales bacterium | reverse complement strand
CTTCGGAAGGTACTTTTACTGTAAATTCATCTTTGTATTTCTTTGTTGTATCTTTTTTATCATTATCCCAATAATATTCAACATATTCAATTTCGCCGTCATCATCTGCAGAAACCGTTATCTTATCTCCATATTTAACTTCTCCACCATCAGGATCAGCGTCAACTGTCGGGATTTCATTATCGTCTTTATCTTCATCTATATAATATGTATATTCTCCTCTAGTAATATTTCCTGCTGTATCTTCTACGATAATATATGCTTTGTATGTTCCATCTTTATAAGGAAGTGCAGGTAAATCGATTGTCTGTGAAGTACCTGAAATAGTCTTAGTTACCGGTTCATCATTATCCCAATTATAAGTAACTCTTTCTAATTCTACATCATCTCTTAATGTTGCTTTTACAACTTTACCCCCCTTTACTGTTGAACCACTTTCTGGACTCATGGAAATCGTCGGGTCTTCATCAACTTTTTCTATTACAATATATTTTGCTAAGATGCTTACCCTATTACTATCTAAGTCCTCTACTATTACATATAATTTGTGGTATCCATTTCCTTCCGGAACACTGGTTGTTGTCGAATATACTTTACTAGATGAAATTTTATGTTCTAAAATATCAGCATTATCCCAAAAATATTTAATTAAAGATAATCCTTCCTTGTCTTTAGCTGTAATTACTACTTTGTCTCCAACATCTACAACACTTCCACTAACTGGACTAACTGTAACTGTAGGCTTCTCATTATCATCAACTACTGTTTCTTTAACTGTATAGATAAATGTTCCTTGAGATTTTTTGCCGACTGAGTTTACCGCTGTTACATATAAAATATATTTACCCGGTTCATTTCCAATAATAAGACCTGTTACTGTGCATTTATTTGCAGGAACCTTTATTGAAGGAATCACTTCTTTTTCAGCAGAACCTTCCCAGTTATACACTAATTTTTCAATCTTACTTTCATTGTCTGTTACAGTTAATGTTAACGACGTTC
>CAZXFU010000117.1:0-2183 GCA_964640345.1 uncultured Eubacteriales bacterium | reverse complement strand
CTGTGCATTTATTTGCAGGGTCTTTTTTTGATGGAATGATATCTTTTTCAGCAGATCCCGTCCAATTGTATACTAATTTTTCAATCTTACTTTCATTGTCTGTTACAGTTAATGTTAACGACGTTCCCGGCTCAACAACACTACCGTCCGGTACGCTCATTTCAACATCAGGTGCTGTTGTATCATCTATTTTTACATAGTATGTAAAAGTCTTTGTCGTTGTATTTCCTAAAGTATCTTTTGCAGATACATTTAATTTGAATGTACCATTTACACTTGGAAAACTTTCTAATGTATATGTATATTTTCCATAAAGCTTATCTGAAGGTAAAGGATATTTCTTTGTACCGTCATTCCAACTATACTCAATTTCTTTTAACCCTGATTCATCTTCAATAACCATTGTAACTTTACTTCCGGCTTTTACTGTAGAATTATTTGCTACATCTACCGTTATTGAAGGTCCTTCTGTATCTTTTACACTTTCATTTTTAACCACATATGTAAATGTCTTTTGAGTCTTTAGACCAGCTTCATTCGTTGCTGTTACATTAATGACATACTTACCAGCTTGACTTCCAATGATAAGACCTGTTACTGTGCATTTATTTGCAGGGTCTTTTTTTGATGGAATGATATCTTTTTCAGCAGAACCTTCCCAGTTATACACTAATTTTTCAATCTTACTCTCATTGTCTGTTACAGTTAATGTTAACGACGTTCCCGGTTCAACAACACTACCGTCCGGTACGCTCATTTCAACAGCAGGTGCTGTAGAGTCACTTGCTGTTAAATAATATATAAACGTTTCAGTTGCAGTATTTCCTGCTATATCTTTTGCAGAAACTTTTAATATATACGTACCTGTTACATTTGGAAATCTCTCTGTAGTAATTGTAAATTTGTTATATACCACGTCAGTAGAAGGTAATACAGATTCTTCATTTCCCCCATTCCAACTATAAGTAAAACTATCTAATCCAGATATATCTTCTGCAACTACTTCTATTCTACTTCCATATTCAACATCAGAACCTGTCGGAACACTAGCTTTTATAGTAGGTTTTTCAGTATCTTTTACTATATACTTATATACCTTTTCACCCGTTGAATTTCCATCATTATCAGTTGCAACTATAGTTAATACATTTGTTCCAGGTTTACTTGAAAATTTCTTAAATGTAAAAGTAATTTTCTGAAGCAATCCTTCTTGATTTTTTAATTCTGCAACATCAAAAATACTAGTCATTTCTTCTCCATTCCAGGAATAATCACAAGATTTTATTCCGGAATTGCTAGAAGATTCAATTACCATATCAATTGTTTCTCCCGGCAAAACAGTACTTCCTGAAGCAAGACTTGGCTTAAATGTAGGTGCATTTCCTGCCGCATAATTAACTCCAGTAAGAACTAACATACAAATCAAAAACATTACAACTACCTTATTAAATGTTTTCATGACCTTACCTCCTAAATTAAAATTCACATAATTTCTTTACTAATATACCACATTTGGCACAAAAAAGCAATAGTTTACGCAATATTTATGTAAACTATGTGCTCTACTTCTTTTAACACTATATAACAAAAATAGTTGAAAGTCAATATTAATGGGCAATTAAGTCTACTATACCAGGCTTATTTTTGATTGGTTTGCCATTTATATTTTTTTTTTATTCAATTTTTCTCATTCACTTATAGATGTAGTTACTCCAAGATTAAAAAAAGAATTTAAGTAAAATTACTCAAACTCTTTTTTCTGCTTCTCCGTGCTTATATGAACAGAAATTTTAGTTGATTTTATTCTTAACTATTCCGTTGTATCTATTAACTATTCTAAGCATTCTTTGCTTAATTTCCGGCAAGAGTTATCTTTTCTCTCCAGCCAATTTTACAAATGGTTGCATTTTTTATTACCTTAGATGTATTACATATTATTAAATTTACATATATCAACATGTTTTTAAATAAATTTAATACAAAAATATACTTTAATATGTATTATACGCAAAAAGGTAATTATTTTTGTATTATATACAGTTTCACACTCATTACTATTGCATTATTTAGGAACATCAAAAAGAGCATAACCCAAAATTTCATGCAATATTTATACTAAAAGCAAAAAAGGTTCTATAATAAATGTTGGGGTGGGAAAAATCCACTCCAACATTTTTGTTTAA
>CAZXFU010000116.1:0-3354 GCA_964640345.1 uncultured Eubacteriales bacterium | reverse complement strand
TAAACAAAAATGTTGGAGTGGATTTTTCCCACCCCAACATTTATTATAGAACCTTATTTTTTTGATTTGGTGCAATTTTGGCGTAATTCTATAATTCATCGAATGTCTTTCCTGCTTTTTGGTCTAAATCTCTCGAGACGTGTGTATAAGTATCCATGGTTTGCCTAATTGTTGAATGGCCGAGCCTTTCAGATATTGTTTTTAAATCAATTCCAGCCCCAAGTAACAGTGTAGCGTGGGTGTGCCTTAAATCATGAAACCTAATAGTAGGAATATTATTCTTTTTTTGAAAATCCTTAAACCAACTGCAGATACCATCTATGCTTTTTTTACCTACTAAATATTCAGTTTCACATATATTTCTGTATTCTTTCAATAGTTCTATCAGACTTGACGCTACTGTTATAGTTCTTCTTGATTTCTTCGTTTTAGTATTTTTTACGATTAATCCTTGCCCTTTTAGGTAATGGCGAGTCCTATTTACAGATATTTTATTGTTATTAAAATCAATATCATCCCAAGTCAACCCCCAAATTTCACTACGCCTAAATCCGGTTTTTAATGCCATTTCGATTATAAGCCTATTAAATAATTTCTCTGTTTTTAAAAGCTCTAATACTTTTTTATAGGTCTCTTTATCATAACAGTGTATTGTTTCTTCTTTGTTCAGTTCGCTTTCCAAGTTATCCAATTGTAGATGTACTTTGCGGCAAGGATTATTAGATATGAGCTCGAATTCATAGGCTTTTTGCATAATGGCATTTACTATTTCACGAGCCTTTACGATGGTTGCCTTAGAGAGCGGAGTGTTTTTGCGATTCTTAAACATTGTCTTTTGAGTTTTTAAGTCATTAAAGAACGAAGTTAAAATTATTACATTTATATCTTTGAGCTTGTACGGGCCTAATGCAGGCAAAATTCTGTTATTAAGGAATTGTATATACCTTTTTAAAGTAATAGGGCTAGAATTGGGTTTTACGACTTCTGTAAGCCATATCTGTGAAAACTCATAGAAAGTATAAGAAGTATTAACGAAACATCCTTTGTCAATCTCAGCTATAAATTTTGCTAATTCTTTTTCGGCTTCTTTGTTACTCATCATAGGTATAGTTTTACTGTAGCGATTGCCTTTGCACATATACTGCAATCTTAATTTGTTACCTCTTTTTGTTATTGTTCCTGCCATAAAAAAACTCTCCTTTCAAAATTGCACTTGAAAAGAGAGCATAAATAGTATAAACTAAATATGCAATCGCTTTTCAAAGTGCTTGCGTGTAGGAAATGTGTGTCTGGCGAGACTTAAGCACATTTCCTTTTTTATTTAATATAAATCATTCTGATAAACTTCCTGATGTTTCAACAAGTAATTTTTCAGATTTTTTTACTTTTCGTTCTAACTTTTTCATATCTTCACTTGGAGGAAGGTTTTCTGGTTGGATGCCACGTTCACCTAATATTTTTCGAACACTTTTATTATTTTGGATATGTTCTTGTGTGATACTATTTTCTCCTTGTAAATCTTTTTCTTCTACATTATAATTAGTCATTTCAGTAGCAAGATTTTTTGCTGCAATAGTAACAGTAGGTAGAAAGTCTGCTAAAGGGCGATTATCTTTTACTCCGTATTTTTCTTTCATTTCTTGGGTAGAATGTCCACCGAATAAAGCTTGATCTCCTTTAGAACGTATTCTGCCGAACCCTTTGTCATCAACACCACGTTCATAAATATTTTGTGATAATCTTTTTTCTGATAACTTCAATCGATCTCTTGCTTCGGTTCTTTGGATATATTCTAGTCTTTCTTCTATGAGCTCTTGCTTGCGAGTTTGTATTGCAAAGTAACTTTGAGCAAATGCAATTTCTTCTTTAGAAGAGTCTCCATTTTGAGCTATTAAATAACAAGCATAGCGTGTAAGCATTATATCTACTATTTCTTTTGGCGCTACACCTGCTTTCACCATTTTCCCGATATCAGCAAAATGGTTATCAATAGGCACTTTGCTGTTGTTGCAAGCTTCTTTTGCTTTTTCAATTACATTTTTAAAATTATCCCATTTTGTATATCCAAGTAAAACTTGTAGTTCTCTTGCAAGCCAATATTCAGTTCCATCTTCAGTTTTATGGGAGATTTCATCAAAAGTTGTTTTTAATAGTGCTATTTTATTTTTATCCATTTGCATTCCTCCTTTATTTTTTCCAACGATGGCCACAATCCTGACATACCGCAAAGGTATTCATTTTGCTGCCTTTTTTGGTCAGTATCGGTATTAGAAGTATAATTCCCAAAGTACAAACGGCAAGAAGTATCCACATTATAGATGCAAAGCAGCCTCTTTTTTCCTGTGTAGCTACGGCTTGTACACTAATATTATGACTTCCACATCTTGGGCAAGTTAAAGCTGATCTGTTTTGATTAACTACTTGTTGGACGATATGAACGGGTTGTTGATTATTGGGTACGATTGACTGGGTGCCACAATTCATACAAAAGTTGCCATGTACTTCTTTACCACATTTCATACAATACATATAAATTCCTCTCCTTTTATTTTTTCTTTCTCCTTAATTCCACAACCACCCCAAGTATTTTGACTGGTAAAGACAAAATTTGCTCATTACTGTATACCATAGGAGCATAAGTAGGATTTAATGGTTGTAATATAATTCCATTTTCATTTTTAACTACCCTTTTAAATGTTCCATCGTTTCCGTTAACCATTACTACGCAGTCTTTACCGCTTTCGCAATCTTCGGTTTTTTCTATAATTAAAGTATCCCCATCTAAATAATCGGGGAACATACTATCGCCTTTAACACGAAGACCAAAATACTGTTTACCACCTTTAAGCATATCTGCGGGTATTTCTTCTGTGTCTAATATATCTTCTATACATTCCATAGGCACACCCGCAGGGATAGTACCATATACATGAACGACAGCAGATGTGGGAGCTGAGTCATTAGATGAATAAGTACGTTCCATAGGAACATCGTACCCCATTAACCAAGCAGGATTTACATTATAAAATTGTGCCAATGTATCAATTATAGGTATTTTTATTTTTTCTGTTTCTCCGTTTTCCCAACGTAATACAGTACTTTTATGGACACCCACTTTATTTCCGGTCATTTCCAAGGTTTTATTACTTTTTTCTCTAGCTAATTTTAAACGCTCTCCAACTTTTTCGTAAATGATTTTGTTCAAATTTCTCACCTCACTTATAACCATAATAATTATAACACTTTTTGCAACTTTTACAACATTTTTTTGAAAAAATATAAAAAAAGTTGCATTTTGCTATGTCAATGATTTTTGAAAATGTCCCAAAATTTGTTTAACATTAGCCCTAAAAT
>CAZXFU010000115.1:3095-3430 GCA_964640345.1 uncultured Eubacteriales bacterium | reverse complement strand
TTGGTTTCTACACCTATTGGAAACCTTGAAGATATTACTTTAAGAGCTATAAGAATTTTGAAAGAAGTTGATATTGTTGCTGCGGAAGATACCAGGCAGACAATAAAACTTCTTAATCATTTTGAGATAAACAAGCCTCTTACAAGTTTCTTCAGACATAACGAAAATAAAAAAGGCGAGTATATAATTTCGTTGCTATCGGAAGGAAAAAATATTGCGTTGGTATCTGATGCCGGCACTCCAGCAATTTCTGATCCCGGAGAAGAATTAGTCGGACTTGCAATAGAGGCAGGAATAACTGTTATGCCTATTCCCGGACCTGTTGCGGCAACGTC
>CAZXFU010000115.1:0-3085 GCA_964640345.1 uncultured Eubacteriales bacterium | reverse complement strand
GGGTTACCGACTGGACGTTTTACGTTTGAAGGTTTTATTCCCATGAATAAGAAAAATCGTAAAGACAGGTTGGAGAGCCTTGAAACTGAACAACGGACAATGATTTTTTATGAGGCACCTCATAAATTAAAGAGTACGTTAAAAGATATGCGGGAGTATTTTGGTAACAGAAAGATTTCTTTAGCTAGAGAAATGACTAAAATACATGAAGAAATTATTAGGACTACACTAGATGACGCAATTTTAATGTATGAGGAAAATCCACCTAAGGGGGAGTTTGTGCTTATTGTGGAGGGGTATTCCGGTAATACTGAAAAAGATGTTTTCTGGAAAAATATGACGATTGAAGAACATTATGAATTTTATCTTAATAAGGGTGAAAACCGTATGAATGCTACTAAAAAGGTTGCTCAAGACAGAAATGTTTCGAAACGTGAGATATATGGAAAACTTAATAATTAGCTTGGAAAAATGTTGAATATGATTTGGTAAATATGTTACAATTATTTTATTAGGTAGTAATAAGCTTTTAGGAGGAATTTCTATGAAAAAAATTATAATAGGCGGAATTATTGTGTTTAGTACAATTGCCATTTGCTTGGGAATACTTATTGCATTAACCCCGGATCCTATTGAGCCGGCACCGATTGATATTCATGAAGCCAACAGCATAGTGAGTAAAGTGGAAATAATAAGACCTAATACAAGTACTGAACGTTTAATTGCGATTAGAACGTATAACGGCAAGGAAGATGCGTTTGATGATTTGGTTAAAGTAGCACAGTTTGGAAATGTTGAGTATAAAGAACTAGACGATAAATCAGATGACTATCTTTTAATAATTCCATTTGAAATAAATGGTAAAATGGTACTCTCTCCGCTTAAGTATGATACTTACGATGAAGTTTATGTAGAAGATGAATCAAAAACTAGTTTTGAGTGTAATTCAGGTAAAGAATTACCTGACGGGTATTGTTTATTATTAAGATATACACGTCCGACAACTCCGGAATATCAGTTAAAATTATCTCAAGAAGATGGGGAGCAAACCGCAACTTACCAAATTGTTAATATGGAAAATGGTAGTCCTGTACAAACGACACAGTTTGTAAAAGATGATATAAGACCTGGAACGGAATCTTCCGGTAAGCCTATTACTATTAAGGAAGAAAGTGAAGATTAATTGGGTTGAGATTATAGTTTTGAAATGATAAAATAAATTCGGGTAAAATATTGATGATCGGGTTTTGCCCGCGAATGATTTTTTAGAACTAAAAGTATGTTTTAGTGTATTGTACGGTAAGAGGTATCCTTTTTAAGGATACTCTTTTGCTTTAGGGATAAAGAAGACTCGAATATTAATATTGACGATATAGATATTGAAATTTTATAAGGGGAAATGTATGGAACTAAAAGTGAAAGATTTTGATATACGCCAGATTTCTGAGTCAGGGCAGTGCTTTAGATGGAATAAAGTTGGCGATGAGTATATAGGAATTATTGGAGAACATGTTTGTAAGATTCATCAAAACGGAGATGTTGTTTTTGCGTCAGGAGTAGATGAAAATACGTTTAATCGGTATTTTGATATTGAATCAGACTATGGGAAAATAAAAGAATTTTATTCAAATGATAAAGTTTTGCATGAGGCAATAAAGTATGGTGCGGGTGTTAGAATTTTAAATCAGGATAAATTTGAAACATTAATTTCTTTTATCATTTCGGCAAACAACAATATTCCACGTATAAAAAAGTCTGTTGAATTGATTTCAAGAAAGTATGGGAAGAGGCTAGAAAATGATTTTTACTCGTTCCCTACGCCAATTGAATTGAGCCGTGCAACTGAGGAGGAATTAAAGGCTTGCGGAGTTGGATTTAGGGCAAAATATATTTTTAATACCTGTAGAAAAATTTTAGATGGTTTTGATTTAGAAAAAATTTCAAAGCTTACGACTAATGAATGCAAGAAGGAGCTTATGAAGCTTATGGGGGTTGGACCGAAAGTGGCTGACTGTGTTATGTTATTTTCGATGCAAAAAGTAGATGCTTTTCCGATTGATGTTTGGATAAAGAGGATTATGGAGGAGCTATATATCGGTAAGGAAGCAAGTATTAAAGATATTGAACGTTTTTCAAAGGAAAAATTCGGTAAGTATGCCGGTATTGCACAGCAGTATTTGTTTTTTTACGTAATAGGAAAGTCCTCTAAAAAAGCGAGTAAAACGAGCAATAAAAAAGAATTTCTATTACCCCAAAAGACACCTTGATATTTTGTCGCGAAGCGACATGATATGGACGAAGTCCGCTTTTTTTGTGCCAAGTAAAAGTAAAAAAACCGGTGTTGTTTATTTTTTTTGTATGTGATAGAATAAACCTGAATTGGGAGGGATAATTTTGACGAAGCCTATTTATGAAAAAAGGGAGATTAGTGATTTTAAGGATTTGATAAATCAAAGTGTTAGTATATATGGAAACAGAGATGCTTTTTGGATAAAAAATCCTATGGGAGAATATGAAGGAATAACTTATAAAGAACTTCAAAGAGATATAGAAGCACTTGGAACTGAGTTTATAAATATGGGGTTAAAGAGAGAAAAAATTGCTGTAATAGGCGAGAATAGATATGAGTGGTGTCTTACTTATTTGGCGGTTACTTGTGGAACTGGCACTATTGTTCCTCTAGATAAGGAATTACCTGCAAATGAGCTTAAATATTTGCTGGAAACTGCAAATGTTAAAGCAATAGTTTTTTCAGATAAGCTTTCAGACAAAGTGGTTGAGGCCGTTCAGGGACTTAAAGATATTAAATTTTTTATAAATATGGATTTAAGGGATGATGTTCAAGGTTGTATGTCTTTTTCTAAAATCTTAAAAAAGGGAAGTAATCTCTTAAAAATAGGAGATAAGAAGTTTATAAATGCAAAGGTTAATCCTGACGAGCCTACGATTCTTTTGTTTACGTCGGGTACTACCGGACTCGCCAAGGGTGTTATGCTTTCACAAAGAAATATTTGTGCCGATATTGTGGCAACAACACAGGTGGTTGACGTTAGAGAAGATGATGTTACATTGCTTTAACATTTGC
>CAZXFU010000114.1:0-3494 GCA_964640345.1 uncultured Eubacteriales bacterium | reverse complement strand
TCTTATATGTACCGCCAGTCCCGGAATCTGTAATTGTAGCACCGGTTCCCTGGTTTGCATCTGTTCCGGGTACCGAACCATAATCCATATTTTGAAGATTTTCAGTCAATACGCTTTGACTTATAAGTAGTCCGTTCTCTGCATCTTCAACCGGAGTTGCATATTTTACAGAAGCAATTTTTTCTTGGTCAAAGTCACATATTATATTTGCCATAACTACAACCTCGTCGGTAACCGCCGATAAAAGCTGTTTTACTTGTTTCTCAATTTCACTTTTCTTTTGAGCTTGGAATTCAAGCTGCTTACTGCTTACTCCTGCAACTTGGAAACCGTCCTGCTCACTTAATATATTCCCTTTATTGTCTAAAACTGTTACATTCTTTTCGTTAAGTCTTTCAACACTTGCTGCAGCCATCTTTATAATACCTTCTACTTGATTAGCTGTTATTGTACCGCTAGGTGTTATCATAATACTTGCAGTAGGCTCATCATCTTCCGTTGAAGTTAAGAAAACGCTTTTCTCCGGGGTGTTAAATGTTACAACCGCAGATTTGATGCAATCCATCTTTGCTAATTTTTCCTCAAGCTTAGCTTCATAGTACTCTTTATATATTTTATTTTTATCACTCTCCGTAGTTGAAAATGAAATATTGGCAAGTGCATCGCTGAACTTAGCACCGTTTGTAATTAACCCGGCTTGAGATAATGCAATCTGAGCAGCATCCAAATCTTTTTCTTTTACAACAATAGTTGTATTCCCATCGGATATTTTATGATCTATTGCAGAAGCCGTAAGTGTCTTACTCATTTCGCCTATTTCAGTAGTTGATGCAGTAATAAGGTTTGTATAGTTTGGATTAGACACAAACACACCAGCAACTATTGCACTCGCTAAAATAACAATTACAGAAAGTATTATTCGTAGCTTATGATTTTTATCTAAACCATCCCATTTCAGTTTATATTCAGATAACTTTTTAGTAATTACCTCAGGCAACTTACTGCACCACCTTTACAAAAATTAAAAAACAACTACATTTGCATATTCATAATTTCTTTGTATGCGTCCATCACTTTATTTCTGACCTGCAAAGTCATTTGTAACGCCAAATCTGCTTTAGAACCGGAAATAATAACAGAATGGATATCGTCCGAAACACCTGATATAAAATCCTCTGTTTTTTGGTTCGACTCGATTTGAAGATCATTAACTTTATTTAACGCATCGTTTATAACGTCTCCAAAGCTTGTACCTTCTGTTTTTACAGGCTTTGCAGTAGCATTCGCCATTGTTAACTTTGGCATATTATCAAAAGAATTAATTCTCATATCCATTTATGTATTCCCCCAAAAATTATTTACCTATATTTAAAGCTTGCAAAGCCATATTCTTAGAAGCAGTAGACGCTGTAACGTTAGCTTCGTATGAACGTGATGCTGAAATCATATCTACCATCTCCGTTACAATATCAACATTCGGATACGAAACATACCCTTCTTCATCTGCCTCGGGATTGTCCGGTTCATAAACTCTCCTAAAATCTGTCTGATCCTCGACAACACCTTGAATCTGCACCTTTCCATCTCCGTTTAATATGTCTTTAGACGTTCCGGATAAATACTTTGAAAACGGAGACGTTACATCTGTTCCAAGTAGCAACGTTTGACGCCTATACGGCGTTCCGTCTTGCGTCTTTGTTGTATTTGCGTTTGCAATGTTTTGAGAAATTAAATCCATCCTCATTCTTTGTGCACTCATTCCTGAAGCACTAACATCTAATGAACTAAAATAGCCCATAATCATAACCTCCGTAACTTATTAAGACTCTTGAATTGCACTTCTTAACTTACTTATTTCGCCGGTTGCACGTTGAGTAAGAACGTTATAATAAATCTGATTCTTCGACAAATCCGACATTTCTTCATCAATATTTACGTTATTTTCATCTGTTCTCATATTCGTTGTCGTCATATCTCTTGAAACTATAAGACCGTTTGAGCTTGTATCTGTTTGCATATGTCTTACATTAGTTGTTTTTAAAGCAGACGAAGAAAGCTCATTATTCAGAAGATCTCCGAAAACAGCTTTCTTTTTCTTATATCCCGGAGTATCGACGTTAGCAATATTAGAGGATATTATCTCATTTTTTGCCCATGAAGCGTCAAGTCCGCGACCAATTTTATCAAGATTCCCAAACATAGAGTCAAACATTAAACTCACCTCTTCTCATTCGTATATTGACGAAAACCTATATTTTTCGCAATTATAGTAATATTCGACAATTGATGTCATATTCCCTCTGGAAAATTTAATCAATTTATTGCCTTAATGTAATAATACTTAAATATGATACAATATTAAAATGAAAAAATAAAGAATATTTACAACTTTTTTTAGATTTTGTTACAAAAAAATATCTCTAAAGCATTTTTTATTTTTATGCTTTAAAGATATTTTTTTATGCCTTTTTAATAATACAAAATTATATATTTTTATCCAATAAAATGTCGCTAGTTAATGGCAAGAACCGCACGAAAGCTACCCGACAATCTTCCTGTACTACCAGTACACGTAAATATACCTGCCTCAGTTCCGGCACCATAAGTGCCACCTCTCTCACAAAAAGGTTTTGAACTTCTAAAGAAGTCATATCCCTCGTCACTATCCCATAGTGCTGTTGTGTCAGTAGGGTACGCGGAATTATTTGTTTCATACAATGCATCTCCAGTATAAATCTCTATATTCGCAACTGTATCTCCCCCTGATGTAAAACCACTGTTCGTTTCATATACTTCTACGTACTTTGTATCTCGATTTGTATATAGTGCATTTCCATAAGTTTTGGAATGATCATAAATAAGATAATCGTTATTTCCACCTTTATGGTACGCAGACACAACTTCACCTCTTCCTCCGGAAAGATCATATATTCCATATACGTTATGGGTTGTAGAAGCTTTTACGCCTTTTACCGTGTTCCAGCTATTTGTTGTGCTTGTTGATTGGCTTGCATCTTGTGTGTCTCCTGCTATTCCTGTTATATAGTTACTGTTATTATTTACATACGGAATCCTTCCTATTGCATTTGTTAGGTACGCTACTGCTCCCCATTCGCTATTTCTCATTAAGTGTGAATCTGCATTTCTAAATGTATTATACGCATATTCATATGCACTGCTTATACTGAAATAAGTTCCCCAATCACTGCTTACTCCCGGCTTAAATTGTGCTACATACTTTATTTCTGAAGGTTTATCAACTACACCTGTTGCCATAATTTCGCCTTGACTTGCTTCATATTTTGCTACCCATATTCCTGTCAGTTCGTCTGTTCCAAATGTGAATGCCGGATGTTTTATATAACCCTCACTTGCATTTGCAGCTCCACTTGTGACATCATCTGTCGTTCCGTTACTGAATTTTATTTCTATTTTATTAGTTCCGGCTGAATCAAGACTATTCCATGAGTTACCGCTGGTATGTTCGCCGCTTG
>CAZXFU010000113.1:0-3536 GCA_964640345.1 uncultured Eubacteriales bacterium | reverse complement strand
GAGGTGCATTGACGAGATAAAGAGAGATATGGAAAGAGCAAGACCTATGGATAGACTTCTTTGTGGAGATGTTGGGTACGGAAAAACAGAAGTGGCTATAAGAGCGGCATTTAAGGCTGTTATGGATGGAAAACAGGTTGCTTATTTGGCACCAACAACGGTTTTAGCATCTCAGCATTACCATTCATTTATAAAGCGTATGAAAGATTTTCCGGTCAAAGTTCAAGTTATTAGTAGGTTACGTTCAGCGAAAGAACAAAGGGAAATACTAAAGCAGTTAAAAGCCGGATATATTGATGTGCTTATAGGAACACATCGATTAATTCAAAAAGATGTTATATTTAAAGACTTGGGATTGCTTATAATTGATGAAGAGCAGAAGTTTGGAGTTATGGATAAAGAAAAGATAAAGATGATGAAAGAAAATGTTGACGTTTTAACGTTAACTGCAACACCGATACCTAGAACACTTCATATGTCTATGGTTGGAGTTAAAGATGTTAGCGTTATATATGAACCACCGTCTGACAGAAATCCTGTTCAAACTTATGTTTTTGAATATGACAGAAATATTGTAAGAGAAGCAATTGTACGTGAGCTTGAGAGAAAAGGGCAAGTTTATTATTTATATAATAAAGTTGAAGATATTGAAAGGGTTGCAAATAAGATTGTAGAGGATGTGCCATGGGCTAGAGTGGCATATGCTCACGGAAAGATGCAGCCTTCAGAGCTTGAAGACATCATGATGCATTTTTCAGAGGGCGAGATTGATGTACTTATATGTACGACTATTATTGATACCGGAGTGGATATTCCAAATGTTAATACAATTATCATGGAAAATGCAGAAAATTTGGGATTGTCACAGCTGTACCAACTAAAAGGAAGAGTCGGTCGTTCTAACAGAATTGCGTATGCGTATATTACCTACAGAAAAGATAAGACATTATCTGAAATTTCTACAAAGAGGCTTAATGCAATCCGTGAATTTACGGAATTCGGTTCAGGCTTTAAGATTGCAATGAGAGATTTGGAGATAAGGGGAGCAGGCAATTTAATAGGTGCTGAGCAACATGGTCATATGGATGCGGTTGGATATGAAACATATTGTAAAATTTTGGAGAGTATGATTAGAGAACTAAAGGGCGAAAGTGTTGAGATGGAAGAGAAAGAGCCAACCAAAGTTGATTTAGATATTAATGCGTATATTAGCGAGAAATATATTAAGAGTGACGTCCAAAAAATGGAGATGTACCAAAAAATTTCTAAGGTGGAAAATGAGGAAGAATTACTTGACATTACTGATGAACTTGCCGATAGATATGGTGATATTCCTAAGGAAACTTTAAGACTTCTAAAAGTTGTTGAAATAAAATTTTTAGGGAATAAACTTGGCGTTGATGAAATAAGCAAAAATAATAGTAAAGTGATTTTTAAGCTTTTGTCCGCTAATAGCATTAATATGGAAAAGCTGAGTAATGTTATGAAGGATATGCGTGGGAAAATTATGTTTTCTGCCGGCGAAAAACCATATATTACCATGAGCTTTGAAGACGATGAAGATGAGCTTCTAAAAAATGTTAAATTTCTGTTACAGAGCATAAATTAGTTGAAGTGTAGTGCATGTTCATATATAATAGTGATGTTATAATGCAAATAAGGAGGAACATTATGGGAACAAAAAGAAAAGTTTTTATACCTTTAGCAATTACTTTAATTTTAGTTATAGCTTTTGTATGTGCTTGGGCTTGTATTTCAAAAAATGATTATGTGTTAAAAATAAATGGTCAGAAAATAACTATGAATGAATTTAATCCATATTTTACTCTTCAAAAGAAAACTATGGAAGCACAAGCTGGGGAGAATATATGGAATATGTTAATAAACGACGCACCTGCAATAGAAACAGCAAGAGATAACGCAAAACAAAGTATTATAAATACGACTGTAAGGCTTCAACAAGCAAGAGCAAGAAAATTGTTCCTAACAGGTGAAGAAAAGAAGGAAATAAGGGATTATGCTTCAAGTTTGACTGAGCAATTAAAAGACTACGAAATAACTGTTGAGGAATTTGCAAAGATGAATGAGGATGTTGCACTTATGGATAAATTGGCAATTGCTTTATATAAGGAACAGGACCACAGCACACATTCTCATGGAAAAATTGATATAGAAAGCTATGAAAATGGTGTGGAATCTTCTTTAGGAGTTACTAAATATAACTCAAGGCATATTCTATTTTCAACCAAAGATATGTCTGATGCAGATGCTGAGAAAGTAAAAGCAAAGGCAGAAGCAGTTTTGACAAGAATAAAAAATGGAGAAGACTTTGCAACATTAGCCGGTGAATATTCAGATGACCCAGGTTCTAAAGAAAATGGCGGATTATATGAAGATGTTGAACTTGGTCAATTTGTAAGTGAATATGAAAAGGCAGTACTTTCGATAAGTAGCGGTGAGGTTTATCCTGAACTTGTTAAATCTGAACATGGATACCATATAATAAAATCTGAGGGTGTAGAAAATCCGGATGGAGTTTTGAGTTTGGAAATGGCTGAAACGGTTATTTCTAACGAATTAGACGAAGCTGCAAGAGATTGGGTTCTTAATGCAGAAGTTGAAGTTAACGAGCAAAGATATAATTCGGCTCAATAATTAAACATTTTTAGGAAACTTATTTAAAATAAAAGGAGGAAGTGTATGAAAAAATTTTTAGTCCCGACTTTGGTTTGTGGTACAATGCTTGTTTCATCAGCATTTGCTTTTTCTGATGTCCCGGAAGACCACTGGGCATATACAAAAATAAGGCAGATGAATCAGAGTGGCATAGTGAGCGGTTTTGAAGACGGAACCTTTAGACCTGACAGTATGATTACTCGTGAACAAGCCGCCGTTATTATTACGAATTTTTTTGAACTTTCCCAAAAAGAAGCTACTAAAAACTTTGAAGATTTAGAAAAAGGTTATTGGTCGGAGCAATATGTTGCTCTTGCTTCTCAATATTTGCCTATTACGGAGAAAGATGGTAAATATTATTTTAGACCATTTGAAGGTGCTTCGAGAATTGATGTTGCAAAGGCTATTATAAAGATAATAGGATTTGAAGACGAAGAGGTTGATGAAAATATAATAAATAGTTTCAAGGATAAAGGTGACTTTTCTGAAGAAGATAAAAAGTATATTTCATCTATTGTAAAAAATAGCATTATGTCTGGTGATAGCGAATCTAAATTTAGACCTGCAAGTACAATAACAAGGGCAGAATTCTGTGCACTTATATATAATGTATATTTAATGAGGGATGATCTAAAATCCCAAAATGTTGATAAGACTGTAATGACAATAAATGGAGAAAACATATCATATGAAACTTTTGATTTATACTTTAAGCTTCAAAGAAAGATATATGAAACGAGATTCCCTAATATGGACATTTGGACTAAAGAAGCCGACGGAATATCTTTTTATGATTTGGTAAAGAATTCTACAAAAGACGGAATTATAATAAATAAAGTCAAAGTGCAAAAGGCTAAGGA
>CAZXFU010000112.1:0-3727 GCA_964640345.1 uncultured Eubacteriales bacterium | reverse complement strand
TAAAAAACTCCCATTTTGTAATATTTTTTGTGTTTTTAAAAGTTATGTGATAGAATATAAATGATTTTGTTAGGAGAGTAAAAAATATGAAGTTAAGAATTGTAAATGGGGCGGTATCGTATGGAGCAGATACTATTTTAGAGGAAGTTAATTTTGAAATAAATAATAAAGAAAAAATCGCAATTGTTGGTAGAAATGGTTGTGGGAAAACTACTTTATTAAAGGCAATTGTAAATAATGATATGTTTGAAGCAGGAATAGGAGAAGAGAGTTTTAATATTTATAAAGAAGGTCGCCCGGTTATAGGATATTTAAAACAGATTGAGTTTGAGGACGATAGTGTTACGTTATTAGATGAGATATTAAAGGTTTATGCACCTGTGATAGCGTTGGAGAATAAGATAAAGAGGCTAGAAGAACAGTTAAAGACTAATACCGATGACGATGTGGTTAAAGAGTATACGGAAGCTATGGATAGATATGAGATTTTAGATGGCTATACATACAAAAAAGAATACCAGACTACAATTGGTAAGTTTGGATTTTCGGTATCCGATTTTAGCAAGCCTATTGGCTCTTTTTCCGGTGGAGAGAGGACGAAGATTTCGTTTATAAAATTACTTCTTAGTAAGCCTGATATACTGCTACTTGATGAGCCTACGAATCATTTGGACATTACCACTGTCGAGTGGCTCGAAAGCTATCTTAAAACATATCCTAGGGCTGTTTTAATTGTTTCACATGATAGAATGTTTTTAAATAAGATTGTAAGTAAGGTGTATGAGATTGAGTATGCGTCAGTTATTTGTTACCATGGAAATTACGAGGACTTTGAAAGGCAAAAACGTGCAAATTATGAAAAACAATTAAAAGATTATGAGTTCCAGCAAAGAGAAATAAAAAGATTAAACGATATCGCGGATAGATTTAGATATAAACCGACAAAGGCTAAAATGGCAATGTCAAAGCTTAAGCAAATTGAAAGAATGGTAAAGGTAGAGGAACCTAATAGATATGATCTTTCTACTTTTAGGGCAGATTTTAAGATAAAGTCAGAGAGCGGAAAGAATGTTCTTAGTGTAAAAAAACTTGAAATAGGGTATGATAAGCCTTTAGCAAATGTGTCGTTCGAATTATATAAGGGGCAAAAAACAGCGATTATCGGTGCAAACGGAAGGGGTAAGTCAACTTTATTAAAGACTTTACTTGGTGAAATTTCAAACTTAAAAGGAGATTTTGAGTTTGGATTTAATGTAAATGTTGAGTATTTTGATCAGCAAATGGCTTTTTCAAATTCGGAGAAGACCGTTTTTGACGAATATGCCGATACTTTCCCGGAACTAACTATTACCGAGGTAAGGAGTGCTTTGGCTAGGTTTTTATTTACCGGTGAGGATGTTTTTAAGAACATAAATGTTTTGTCCGGTGGAGAAAAGGTTAGACTTAAGTTATGCGAAATTTTAAAGAAGGGTGCAAATTTGCTTTTCTTAGATGAACCGACTAATCATATGGATATTATAGGGAAGGAAAGTTTAGAAAACATGCTTATTAATTATGATGGCACGTTGCTTTTTGTTTCACATGACAGATATTTTGTAAATAAAATTGCAGATTCACTTCTTATTTTTAAAGAAGATGGAGAAGTTGAGTTTTTTAACGGAACATACAAAGAGTACAGTGAGCTTGATTTAGAGGTTACAAAACCGCAGAAGACGATAGAGAAAAAAGAAAAATCACAGAATAATGAGTATTTTATTAATAAAGCGAAAAACAAGCTAAAAATGAGACTCAACAAGATAGAAAAGGATATCGCTAAGACAGAAGAGCAAATAAAATATATTGAAGAGGCTATGCAAAAAGAGGAGTTTTTTTCAGATTATATGAAACTTAATGAATATCAAAAGGAATTAGATGATTTAAAAGGTAAGCTCGATAACCAAATGAATGAATGGGAAAAAATTATGGAGGCGGAAAATGAATAAATTTGCGGAGTTGCTAAATTCCGTGCAAGGATATAATGAAATATTAAATTCAATAAAAACTAACAGCACAGTGGTAAACGGCGTATCAGAGGTGCAGAAAAGACATTTTGCTTTTTCTGTATCTGAAGCTTTAAGCAGACCGTTTGTTTTTGTAGTGCAAAATGATATGGAAGTTGAAGATGTTATAAATGATCTAACTTTCTTTTGCAAAAAGGATGTTTACTTTTTTCCTGAAGAAAATTTAATTTTTAGCAGTTCAGTAAAGAGCAAGGATATTTATATAAAACGGGCGGAGATTTTTGAAAAGCTGTTAAATGGTGTAAAACCTAATATTGTTATTACCACGGGTGTTTTACTTAATACATTTCCAAAGCTTAATACGTATAAGGACAGTGTAATTTTAATTGAAAACGGAAAGGAATATAATATTGATGAACTTTCTAAAAGCCTTGTGGAATGTGGGTATGAAAGGTCAGATATGGTAGAAGGGGTTGGGCAATTTGCTGTTAGAGGCGGAATATTGGACATTTTCTCGCCGACTTCTAAAAACCCTGTAAGAATAGAGTTTTTTGATGATGAGGTTGATTCTATAAGAACTTTTGATATTATGTCTCAAAGAACCATAGAGCAGTGCGATAGCACAAAGATTTTTCCTGTGAAGTCAGATTCAGATGATAAGCAACAAGTATCGTTTTTAGAATATTTGTCTGAAGATTATTTGGTGTTTTTAGAAGAACCTCAAAGAATTTTGGATAAAATAGATACGTTTTTGTTTGAATATCAAGAAAAACTTGATAAAGATGGAAAAGAAAATCTACCTGAAAAAGTGTTTTCACATGAAGAGATATTTAATATGCTTTTTAAACGAAAGGCGGTTTTTTTGGCTACACTCGAGACAAGATTGAAAGAGTTTTCGGCTGTAACTAAGCATTTTTTACTTAGTCGTGAAATTGCCGGATTTGGTAATTCATTTGAAAATCTTTGCAATATGTTTAAAGAATGGCAGGGCCAAGGCTATAGAGTAATTCTTCTTTCGGGTACGGAAACAAAGGGGAGAAATGTTTGTGACGAATTAAATAAAGAGAATATAAATGCAATTTATTCGGATACGTTAGAGAGGTTACCTAATCGTGGCAGCATATACGTAATAAAAGGGAATTTGTCCGGCGGATTTGAATATCCTGATGCAAAGGTTGCGGTTGTTAGCGATAACGACCTTTTTGGCGTTGACAAAAAGAAAAAAGTTGCTAAGAAAAAAGGTGTTCCTATAAAGGTTGATGAGTTGAAAGTAGGAGATTATGTTGTTCATGAGAAACATGGAATTGGTATATATCTTGGAATAGAGACGTTAAAGGCAGCAGACGTGATAAAAGATTATGTAAAAATCTCTTATGCAAAAGAGGATATGTTATATATTCCGATTAACCAGTTAGATAGCATAACAAAATATATAGGAGCGGATGGAAAAGTACCTCGTATAAGCAGAATGGGCGGTCAAGACTGGGCAAAGGTTAAAGCTAAGGTAAGAAGTGGACTAAAGGATGTTGCGGATAATTTAGTAAAATTATATGCAAAACGTGAGATGGCAAAGGGATTTGCTTTTTCTAAGGATACTGTTTGGCAAAGTCAGTTTGAAGATGCTTTTATGTACGAAGAGACTGAAGACCAATTGAGGTGCATTGACGAGATAAAGAGAGATATGGAAAGAGCAAGACCTATGGATAGGCTTCTTTGTGGAGATGTTG
>CAZXFU010000111.1:0-3795 GCA_964640345.1 uncultured Eubacteriales bacterium | reverse complement strand
TCCATCAGTGTTTAATGCTGCGATTCATTTTTTAATGTTTTTTTGGTATTATTGTAGTGCCCGTCAGATGTTGCACCTGTTGTTTCTGTTTATGCTTGATTATGGTTGTATGATCGTGATGTTGATGTCCTATATGTTGTTTTGGTTTTTGGATGAAAGTGACAATAGTGATGTTGTGATGTATAGGGTTTTGGATGACAGTAATAGTAACGCTGTTACATATCAGCTCATGCTTACTCGTGTTAGCATTTTATACTATGCTTCAATTTTTCAGGCTATTGACAAATATATTAGTTACAGAAACGTTAAATTTTTTCAATAAAAACTACCAGCTCTTTGGCAGTAACAGAGAAACAAAATATTCTACTATCAAACAAATTTGTGGAGTTTTCTGCAGCACATTTTTGAAAAGGTGCATCAGTTTTTTAAATCATACCTCATATTTTTCGAGAGTCGTTCCTCCGTCCTCATTAGCTAAAATCAAAAAATGCTGGCCGGCGCCGAACATTCTTGGATGATCGTTATCCGATTTCGTCTGTTTATCGAACTCCTCCCAAGCTGCCAATAATTTTTTTGGATAACAGCCTATAAGTTCCATATTATTTACCTGTTCCACTCGATTTCTTAAATAACACAGCCTGACAAAATTTAATGCTTTATACAAAATTTAATGCTTTATACATGTCAAACTGCTCAATAATGACTGAGCAGCTTTGATAAATCTTTCCAATCATGAAAAACAACCCGACAAAGTTAAATGATTTATACATGATCCTGCATCACCCAATATTTTGGAATTATCAGCGGGTTCCAAGTCCTTCGTCTACAAAAAAAGTTCTCAATCTCTTGTCCTTTCTTCGAAAAAAAAGAGGTATAATTTCCAAACAATTCAAAAAATAACTCAAACGCAAAAGTAATGATTGTGATAAATATTTTATGGGCTTCAAAATTTCTCTAAATACTGTTGTTAGAGATCTTGTGCAGAATCTTTCTTTCCACGGTCATTGCTTATTCACTGTTGAAAAGACTTACAATGATACTAACTTTGTTTTTACGAATTTTAAGACCCAGAATCATAGTTTTTTTCTTCACTTGTACAACCCACATGTTATACTATTTTTGCTTCATTGGTTCCATCTTTATTTTCCATCCTAAATTTTTGATATGAAACATTGAAAATGTTATAGAAGACTTCCTCGTTTGAAACCCCTCCAAATGAACTATGCTGGGCGTCTTAAGAGTTTAACCCTAAACTTTTTCAAGCTAATTTATAACTTTTTTGATAATGATTTGTCTGATTTTGTCAAGACCTTCATAGATTGAAAATTGTTCTTGCTAAGTTAATTAGGCAAGCAGTAAAATTATTCAACAATTGTAATATTTGTAACACATACTGTTACCTTTAATAACCGCTGATCCGAGGACTGCGGTGAATCCACTCGTCATCGATCCATCTTCTTCCTTCCTCAAATTTGAGAGCTCCTTTGCCACCACCAATTCGGTTATAATTTCTCGAAACGATTTCTGCTCCCCACCATTCACTTTCAGTCGACCACCAATTGGAATTATCTAAATAAAAAAATGATGGCTCATAAACATAACACAAGTTTATCAAAGAAATAATGTTCTAATCTTCGCAGTGAGCAAACATTACCTTGATTACAGCTTCTTTATCTTCAAACTTCGCCAGAAACACCTCACCATACGAACCTTCGCCGATTTTTCGAGCTCTCGAAAGGTTTCTAAAATTTTCAAAGAGTATGCGAATGAGAGCAAATTATATATATATATATATATATATATATATATATATGTATATATATATATTTATTTATTTATTTGTTTATTTATCTATTTATTTATTTATTTATTTGTTTATTTATTTATTTTTTATATTTATTTATTTAATTATTTATATATCACCGATTGCCGGTTATAAGCCCTCGATGTCAATGGCTTGCACTAACACGCCAAGCACTGTCACTCCACAGATTTCATTTCTGACCGAACTCCTGAAAATTCTGCACCACCATATCGCGGATTATCGGACTTCAGTGTAAGCCCTTCAATCTTAATGAATAACACTAACACGCCGTATACAACTTCTCCAAACAACACTGTCCTGGATAATTCCTTGCAAGTTCTGCCCCACCAGTTTTACCATGCATTTTTTCAATTGCAAAGGTAGCCGACCAAATGACGTTTCTTTCACGCGGAAGCCAATTCTTTATAATCGATGACCATGGTTATCTCGTTGACTAGCAACATGACCCACCCATCGCAACTTATTTTTTCGTGTAGCCACCACAACGTCTTTCATAACACTCATTTCGCGGAGAGTTCCATTATTAATATGGTTACAGAGAGATTCTCCTAGCACACTACGTTCCACTGCTCTCTTCGACACGTCCAACAAGTTTTACTCTACCTTTGTTGCTGACCATACGTCGCTTCCGTAACCCTTAATAACACTTGTACCGAAGAGGCAGCTTCGGTCCACTCCATCGAGCACTTTTAATACGTAAATGAGTCGTAAAGTTTGCGCCAACCAGCAGCTCTTCGTCTCTTCATTTCAGAAAGCAAGTCTTGGCACATATTTATTTTCTGGACAAAGTAAACTAAGTGTATTTTTACTTTAGTAGGAACTCCGTCTACATTAAGATCGACTTGCAACATGCCAGCGGTTCGCATTGCATTCGACTTTGAGGAGTTAATTTTACAGACCATTTACTACTCTGGTGTTGAGTTTCTACAGCAGTCCTTGCATCTCAAGAAAGTGCTTTGCAATGAGATCTAGATCATCAGAAAATCTGAGATGGTTTTGCTGCTCATCGTTGATTTTGATAAGACCATTTTAGCTAGTTCTTGAAATACCATCGCGAGACAAGCAGTAAAAGTTATAACGATATAGGATCGCCTTGCCTAACTACTTTTTCGAAAGGAATTTTACATTGCAATGGAATAGCCTAATGTTCGTTGAGCAACCAGTGTTCACGATCTTTATTAATTCAACGCAGTTTGCGCTAATACCTCGAGCAGTAACAGCTTTCAGTGCTGGTTTAACTCAACGCTGCAAAAGCCTTTTCATAGTCGATGAAAAATAAACAGAAAGGAAGTCCGTACTCACTAGATCTTTCCAGCAACTGGTTTGAAACGAGCAGGATGCCGGTGGTGCTGTAGCGCCTTCTGAAACCAGCCTGCTCTCTCGGTTGCTGTTTATCGACTTGTTTAGTTAGCCGATTGGCTGGTATTTTTGAGAAAAGTTTATAAATGTGTAAAAGCAGAATCGTGGAGGACGTAGTTCTTATTGTAGAGAGCTCTCACGAAATGTGAAGAATGCTAAAAAAACTAAGAACATGAGGTAAACAGGTGGGCCTGTAAATTAACGCGTGAAAGTCAAAAATTGATGAAAGTGGTGGCATATCGCAGACCAATCATACAATTGACGGAGTTCAAACCGAAATGGTGAAGAGCTTCGTTTACCATAGCCAGGAAGAAAACATACAACACGATTAATGTTCCAAATTAAAGCGAGGACGGGCTGCTGGCTTTTGTAAATTCTACAGCATCCTTGACGTGTTGAGGGGCTTAGCAGAAAAGGACCGAAGCCGACCGTTCGAGTTAACTGATGTTAAGGCGATGACATATGGAAGCAAAGTGCGGGGCGCAACTGGGACAGAGGAGAATATTTTAAAGGAGAAGGAGAGAGCGACGGAGCAAAGAATGATATTGGATATCTCATCGCGAACAGATTAGCAAATGATGTCCTCCGTCGTTTGAGTGGAGCAAAAGATA
>CAZXFU010000110.1:0-3920 GCA_964640345.1 uncultured Eubacteriales bacterium | reverse complement strand
TGTTTGGCTTGTTTGCTGACTGCTTGTTAGGGTTATTCCTGTTGCTGTCCAGTTTGAGAATGTATATCCGGTACTTAATGTAGTAGCTTCAATTGTTACGCTCTCTCCTGCTTCCTTTGTTTCTGTCCTAGTAAAGTCAGGCATTTCTACTGTTAGCGTATATCCGCTACTCGTTATTCCCTCTATTATTACATCTCCTGCCGGCATTACAAATTTATTATTTGTTACTGTAGTGTCTCCGCTTTTTACTGTCCATCCTGTTATATCACTACTTTTGGGCGTTATTTCAACTATATTCCCCACGTTACTCGTTACTCTAACTCCCCGCCCTTTTACTTGTACTGTTGAAGTATATGCAAATACGGTGTTTACAATTATTAAAAATGACAATATTACAGATACTATTTTTTTCATTCCTTTTCCTCCCTATTAAAAATTTAAAGCAAAAAAAACTAACCTCTATGCATCATCTACATAAAAGTTAGTCTTAAAACTGTCTCTATTTCTTACTTCTAGGCTTTTACCCCCCCAGGAAATTTTTACCATTTCTTTGTTAATCCTATTCAAGCCATTTTCAACATTATTAACAAAAAAATTTTCTGATTTCCTCATAGGAGTTTCACCTCTTTTCAGCTTTTTTATCGTCAATTTCATTTTCTTACTTTATACTTTCTCATAAAATCGATTTTGTCAGGTATTTATAAATACCGAATTTTGAATCTCGGCAATTTTTTCAACTTGTCTGCTAACATTTTTCAATTATTTATCAAATATACATTTAAAAAGGAGGCACCATATGAAAAAATACATATTTACGATTTTTGTTTTTCTTATTTCAATTTTTTGTATATTATTTCCTGAAAGCATGATAGAGTCATCAAAAAATGGAATTACCCTTTGGTGGAACGTGATTTTACCATCGCTCTTCCCTTTTATGATACTTTCTAACCTTATAGTTAAAACTACTCTTCCACGTCTATTTGGGAAACTTTTAAATCCAGTAATGCAATTTATCTTTAAACTCCCCGGTATTTCTTCTATAGCCATATTTTTAGGCATGGTAGGCGGATATCCTGTCGGTGCTAAAATCACAGCTGATTTAAGGAAAAGCAACAACATCTCAGAATCAGTTGCCAATCATCTAATAAAATTCACAAACAACGCTGGTCCACTATTTATAACAGGTGCAATAGGAATAGGGTTATATAATAATGCTAAAATCGGTATGCTTCTTCTACTTACACACTATCTATCCGCATTTTTAACCGGTTTTTTGTTAAAATCCAATGATAAAGATATTAGTAAAACAACAGATATAGAATTCGAAATAATAACACTCTCAAAACTTGGCAATACATTAAACAAAGCTGTTAAAGATGCAATATTAAGCGTAGTCACTATCGGTGGATTTATAGTTTTATTTTCAATAATTTCAACAATATTATTAGAAACTAAAATTATCTTAGCTATCTCAAAATCAGTATTTCCTACACTGGATCAAACCGTATCTTGCTCTATAATAACGGGACTTCTCGAAGTAACAAACGGCGTAAATCTACTATCTACTGCCTCTCTTCCTCTAAAGCAAAAACTAGTATTTACCGCATTTTTAATAGGGTTTGGCGGATTTAGTATCCATTCCCAAACAATAAGCGTAATTGCCAAAACAGATATAAAAATAAGTTCCTATCTAATCGGAAAAACATTTCAAGGAATACTTGCTGCGGCATTAACATATTTCTCTTTATTGTACACAAACTTTTCAGAAATACTCTTAACACCTGTATTTTCAAGTATAGAATACAATTCATATGAATTTAACATACTTTTATCCGTAATAACAGGAGCATTTGTTTGTGTGACCATATTTAAAGCACTTCAAACTTTAATTTATTCCCCCTCATCCAATGACAGAGAAAAGTAAAAAAATTCTGAGACTAACTTTTCTCTGCCATTCTCCTTTATTCTTCGCCTGCAATTCCTACAGCTTTCGGAACATCAATAACAAAAGCAATACCTTTTCCCGGCTTCTCAAGTTCCATCCCGTTAACTATAGCTTCTAAAACTTTCTCCGTTTTACTCTTCTCAATAAGAGTTAAAACAACTTCCTTCTCAGGCTCGATTAAAATACCTAAAAACTTTGCTGTATCCTTAGTACCGGCACCTCTTCCTGTTAAAATAGTTCCTCCTTCAGCACCTCCGTTTTTTGCACATTCAATAACATCTTCCGCCTTGCCTTGTTCAACAATAGTAATAATCAGCTGATATTCTTTTTTACTTTTCCACATTACTTTTATCCTCCTTCTGCTTTCTTCCATATATCTTTCCAAGTAACATAACTAAAATTATAGGTGTCATCGCAACAATTGCTATAAGTCCGAAGCCATCACTTGCCGGATTAGCACCGGGTATCTCCTCAGCCAGTCCTAAAGCCATAGCAAGCAAAAACGTCGTCGTCATAACTCCCGTAGTTACTCCACCCGCATCAAATGCAATAGATGTAAAACGCTCATTTGACACAAATGCAAGTGCTATGCAAATAATATATCCCGGAACAACTATATACCATAAAGAAATTTTTAGCAAAATCTTTAAAAGTGCCAAAGCTAACGAAATCCCAACGCCAATACATAAAGTGTATAGTAAAACATTCTTTCTTACTGCTCCTCCGGTCTCCTTTTCAATATCTCTTGTAAGTACCTGAACAGATGGCTCAACTCTAGTTATAATAAAGCCTAAAATAAAACCGATGGGAACTATAACCCAACTATACGATAGCTTTGCTGCTTCTTTCCCAATTTCTTTTCCCATCTCAACATATCCAACTTCCAAACCAAAAATCAGAAAAACAACCCCAACATACGCTAATAAAATTCCTGCCAATATTCCCTTAAATTTCTGCTTTGACATCTTTATCGAAAAAATCTGAAATAAAATAAAAGTAAGCAGTAACGGAAGTATAGCTATAGCACAATCTTTTGCCGTTTCTAAAAATTCTATAATCATTTAGTTATCACCCCCATTATTAAAACACTTAAAATCGGTCCAAGCGAGGCAATACCTATTATTCCAAAACCACTTGCAGTCTTTTTATTTTTACTCATAAGAGACGAAACACCCATCGCAAGTGAAAGCAAAAACGGAACCGTAAGAGCTCCTGTAGTTGCACCTCCTGCATCAAACGCCGCAGCAGACAAATCCGGCGGGCAAAAAGCTATTAAAGCAAATGTTACTGCATACCCTACTAGAAGAATGTACTTTATTGGAGTATTAAAAAACATTCTCAAAAATGCAATACCTACAAATATTCCCACTCCGATAGCAATTACCAAACAAAGCTGAAAAGCATCAAAATTTTCTATCATTGCCGCAGCCTGTTCGGAAAATACTTGAACATCAGGCTCTAAAAGAGTTACACCAAAACCCAAAAGCACAGTAATAAACAAAATCCAGCTTAATTTCCCTGTTTTAACTATTGCTTTTCCTATACTTTCGCCGGCTTGCTGAAATCCAAATTCAATTCCCAATAAGAATAAAAACAAACCTGCAATTACAAAAAATGTGCTCCATAAAAACCTTATATACAATTCTGTTTTTACCGGAGTTATCGTAAATTGCAAAATTGTTATTATTAAAACTACAGGCAATATGCCTATTCCTACTTCTTTCAATGTATTTTTAAATTTCATTTTTTCACCTCAGATATTTATCGGTATTTTCTTTTAATTTCTGAATTAATTCGCAAAAAATGATAACAAAAAATAGTCATCATTCTACTAAATATTTTGGAAGGAGATTATGAAAATAATGTCCTATGTATTCAACAGCACTTATATTATAAATAAAACGGTTGTAAAAGCGGCTTATTTATAGTAGAATAAGTTACGGGAGCGTGATATTATGGTAAAAAGATTGCCTAG
>CAZXFU010000109.1:0-3950 GCA_964640345.1 uncultured Eubacteriales bacterium | reverse complement strand
TATAGTCGAGCTAAGATTGTTAGTTGTGCCGCAGATCATTTTTGCTAAAGAGGGACATCCTCCCTCTTCAGCAAGGTTCTTAAATTTGATTAGGAACTTGATTAACGAGTTAAAAGAATTCGTACAGGTGCCTCTACCGGTCGAATAAAGGTCTTCCCGTGTGGTGTAACGTGAGGTATAGTATAAAACTCATTCCTTGCGTGCAACTGCTAGGCAGGGCTGTAGTGTAGACTATTGCAAGCTCTTAGATACATAAAGGCTAGAACGCAAAAAGTTTTTTACGTTCTAGCCTTTACAAAACTCCTAAAAGCACTCTAAAACTCCCTTAGCAATTGCTTGCCCTGCCTTTTCTAAAAACTCTTCATTCTTTAACTTTTCTAAATCACTCCAATTAGTCATATAAGCAACTTCTACAATAACCGCCGGCATTTTTGTATGATTTAAGACATACAAATTATTCCTGTTTATAATTCCCTTATTATATGTGCCAGCATCATTACTTACAACCTTTTGAAGCTTACTAGCTAAACTGTATGAAGTAATTCCGTTTTTTACAATACTGCTTGACGGATACAAAACTTCTGTGCCCTTAACAGATGATTTCGTCGGCATAGCATTGTTATGAACGCTCACAAACAAATCTGCGTTAAGATTATTAGCTAAATTTGCTCTCGAGGCAAGTGTAGTAGTAATATCATTTGACCTAGTCATATAAACTCTTACTCCATTCTCTTCAAGTTCCTTTTTTAAATATTTCGCAATTTTTAAATTAACATCCTTTTCGTAAACACCACCGTATGTTGCCCCGGGTTCAGCTCCTCCATGCCCCGCATCAACAACAACAACTTTATTTAATGCATTTGGATATTTCGTCCTTTTTTCGTAACTCCTACTAACACTCTCTGCCCTTGCAATAACCTCGGAATCCTCGACTACAATATTAACAATTTCGCTATCTTGATACCACTCAATTTTCGCATCAATATAATCCTCAAAAAACTTTATTGGTACCATCGTAGTAGAATTTTGCAATATTGGACAAGCATCTAACTTTTTCGCTTTTCCGTTAACAATAGCGTCATTTGAATTCAACGCCAAAATAATATCATTATCTTTGTTTAAAACCGTAATAACTCCTCTAGGATCCCATTTTACATCGCAGTCAAAAATATCTGCAATAACTCTTAATGGAATTAATGTCCTGTTATTTTCAATAATAGGGTTCTCAGGCATATTAATTTTACCAAAATTAATCCTAACCTCTACCGCACATGATGTAGAGAGTAACAGCAATGCAGAAAACAGAAAAATTATATAGATTTTTTTCATATGTATACACCTCTATATAACTTTTTCTGTTTTTTTATTATTTCGCCTTTATGTAAATCTTGCCATAATAGGAAGTTACCTTCTATTATTTACAGTCACAGTCTTCTCCGACCATTTGTTCTAGTTTTTTGTAACAATATGAATATTTTCTGCCCTCGCTCCTGCTTCACGCATTGCAATATTTTGTATCTGTGCGACTTGAGCAACATCAAGCTCCTCCATCGCCTTAACCACAACATTAACACTATCATCATTTATAATAGCGACAGTATCTTCAAACCCCTTAGCCTTAAGTAACGTCTCAATGCTCATTTCTTTATTCAAATTGTTAGAAATATGATTTATCTGCTCTTGAGCAATTTTCTTCATATTTTCATCGGATTTTTCATTATACAAAATATTTTCCTGAATTTCAATCTGTTCTCCATATGTCCTATCACGTTCTAACTTTGCCGAAACAAAGTAAGCATCACTAAGCTCATTACTGCCGGAGTTACTAGCCGGCAAATTATCTACCATGTTTGAAACAAATGATGCTTCTTTGGTATTCTCCACAATATTTCCACTAACAGTTGCTCCAGGTTGCTCGGTATAATTTATTACTCCCGCCAAAACAAGTGTTATACCTAAAACTCCTGCCAAAACATGCTTCTTCTTTAACACAAGCATCACCCTCACCTCATTTATTTTTTACTATTTGGAAAGACCTGAACTTTATTTGCTGTAATCCCTGTAATAACAGTAACAGCTTTTATTACATTTGCTTTAACTATCTCATCACCCCCACCGTCACAAGTAACAATAACTCCCTCCACAACAGGCATAATAGTTTTTGAAATATACGGGACCTTATTTCCACCTTTTTCTTGATTAAAAATAATACTTGTTTCAATACTATTTTGCTCTGTACGTCTTGCACTCCCGCTATCACTTTCTTCTGTAACAGTATTGCTGTCCTTAGTATCAAGAAGCGGAACAGTTTCAATCCCGGTACGATACGATACCATAACTTTGACGCTTCCGGCACCTTTTATCTCAGAAAGTATTTTTGCCAACTTACTTTCAAAGACTTCAGAATCAAAGACTTCAGTAATACTGCCACTAGAAGCTGTAACAACTTCATCATTCGTAAAAATATAATTCCCTGCAATAATTACTATGACAACCCCTATTAAAAATATAACCAAATTTTCAATATTTTTTTTCCTACAATTCGGATTAAAAAATTTGTCCTTCAAATTAATAAAAATTGTCTTCATTTATCCCACTCTCACTTTCTTTTCTTCAACTTCACAAATCTCGGAAATTCTTTTTACCAATAACTTTTTATCATCTACGCTCTTCTCTGTATGTACAAATACCTCTTTTATTTCAATAATCTTTCCGTCTTCATCGTGCGAAAAAGTAATCTTACAGTCCCTTATTTTCATTTCTGCATACATACTGTTAAACTTCTCAACAACATTACCTGCAAAAACCTCTTCTAACACCTCATTTTGGCGTTCTACAGTTCCTCTTAACGTGTCTATATAATAGAAACTGTCTTCCATATTATCTACCTTAAAAACGCCGTCAATAGAAAAATCCTTTGAAATAGCTTTTAAAATGGGGCTTGCAATAACTATAGAAACAATCACACCTGTAACAAGCAGTACAAATTTTTTTGTATCCCCTTCCGGAATAATAGCCTCGACAATCCCAGCCAAAACTACTGTAGCCAAAATACAATTAATCCAATTGTTTATTGCTTCCATACCTCTCCCCCTACCTAAACATCGCTGCCGAATTGGTAACCTTTAGCAACATTACTGTTCCAATTACAAACATCGCAAGCATTGTAACAATCATTCCAAGAATAATACCGCCGGCATCTTTTGTCTCTGCCAAACATTTAGAAATCCTACTATCTGCAAACGGTTCTATAATTGCACCGGTTATAGCATAAATTATAACCACAACCAAAATCTTAATAATCGGAACAAGTGCAAGTCCAAATAAAACAGTAATTCCAACAAATCCAACAGCATCCTTTATAATCAGCGTACTGCCTAAAATAGTATCAACAGAATCTCCAAGTAGCTTTCCGACTACAGGTACACCACCTGAAAATAAAAACTTAGCCGTTTTAGCAGTCACACCATCAACTGTAGAAGCTACCGTTCCTTCAAGTGACACAATTCCTGTAAAAACAGTTAAAATTATCCCAAGAATCCACATAGACGCCGATTTTAAAAATTTATTAACTTTAGAAACAGAAACCTTTTCGGAAATATTACTTATAACGCCTAGTGCAAAGCAAATCATGGAAATAGGCAATAAAAATCTGTTTATAAAAATAACTATGAATTGTGTAAAAAACGCAATAATCGGATATATCATTGATGTTGTTGTTATTCCTCCCGTTGCAGCAACCAAACCAATTATAATCGGAATCAAAACACTCATAAAATTGCTTATATCCAAAGTAAAATCTTTTGCAACATTGTAAATACTCGTAAAACTTGCAAGAAGTAATGTTATTAGCAATATATAGCATACATAAAATGCAATTTGGCTAACACCGCTTGAATCAAAAGATGATTTTAAGTTTTCTAAAAGCCCCATAATCAAAGCTATCAAAA
>CAZXFU010000108.1:0-3956 GCA_964640345.1 uncultured Eubacteriales bacterium | reverse complement strand
GCAGATATTTTTCTTTTAGGTCTGTATCCTAATAGGCCTGCGTGAGCCAAAATAGAGCTTGTGTTTTGAGCAGTATCCCATTTAGATTCATTAAACTGGTATTCTGTGTACCTAGCTAGCTCTGCCATAATCTCGGCATTACTTCTCACTAAAGAAGATACAACCGTATCGTTAGAAATAACCTTCCATGAAGGATCTTGCTGGAGAAGAGCCATTGCTCTGTAATATATGGAATCAGAATCAAATTTAAGCATCTATTTTCTTTCCTTACTTGTCAACTAGATATTGCTGCTGCACTCGTCTTAACTGTCTGCCTGGTAGAATTATAAACAGCGAAATATATATATAAAGTTTTATTAGGTCTATCAGCAACCAGGCGCAAATCTATAATTTTAATATTAGAATTCTCAAACTGATCGTTGAACCCATCTTTAATTGCTTCTCCGAAATCAGTTAAATTGCTACTGCTTAGGATTTTACCTATATATTGCTTGAGATTAGCTCCCTTATTAGGATCGTCCCTACCATAGTCCCCTGTTTCCGAAGCAAGCCAATATATAACTCTATTTACATCCGTGTCCTCACTGTAAGTAGCTATTTTATTACTACTGGAAATATCAAACACAACATCATTATTTACAATTGTTCTTTTCTTTTTGTAGGTAATCCCACTCCAAACCAGGTCAGCATCTCTAGTATTATCTACAATTCTCTTTTCAAGCGTTCTAGACTGAGCTTCACCTATAATAGAGGATTCTCTCATTTTTCTTTCCCCCAATACCAGAAACCTACGTTGTATACAATATTGTAGGTAACAATGCTAGGACTATTTCCCCAAGCCAAATCCAGATTCCACTGCTGCGTAGGTATCACATCACAGCAGACCGCTTTAGAACCATTAGGTAATGTAATAGTGAATTTTTTATACCGAGCATCAACAGAGTTTTTCCCAGTGGTATTATTACTCCAATCTACACTCCTATATTTATCAGTCTCTCTATCATAAAACAGATCAAGCCATTCCTGATGAAATTTACGAACACTCCAATTTGCATCCTCTCTCCAATTAATAGTAAGAGTATCCGCAAAAGTATAACTGCCATTCTCGGTTAAAGTAAAGTTTTTAGTAACAGAGTTTCTTTCAAGTTTAAGGGTGTCGCTGGGAAGATTCACAGAGATTGCATGATACGCAACCGCATTTTTCATATTATTCCCAGAAGTATCCTCATTAGAAATTTCCACCGTATATAAATTTTTTACAGCGGGATCGAAGGAGTATAAAGATGAGATTGCAGCAGTATCCACGAAAGCACTCATGTATAATTTAGTTTTATATACTGGTTTTTCGAGAAGAGGTTAATTACCTTTAATACTGAGATAGGGAGCTGAGAGATTAGAAGATAATAATCCCGTAAATTTCGTAAGGCCCTCTAAACATTTTTCATAGAGAAAGTCACAGGAGACTTCCAGAGAGTTTGTACTCCCATACCCATAGCCCAAAGAAGGAAGGTTTAGAAGTTTACAATTAAAGTAGGTCCAGCTAGCTGTTCCTTTTCCCGGAGTCTTCTCATACATAGCACTCTCCGTTCCCTCACTTCCGCTGTAAGCAATAACTTCAATCTTCCAAGTTCTCTCTTTGTACCTGTCGGCAATACTTTCC
Organism: uncultured Eubacteriales bacterium; assembly: GCA_964640345.1. GTDB lineage: Bacteria > Bacillota > Clostridia > TANB77 > RGIG9151 > RGIG9151. Next base: position 2,296 of record CAZXFU010000108.1, on the reverse strand, counting down.
GTTGGAGAGTTGAATCCCCCCAAACTATTTAAGGGCAAGCTAGTCCTTAAAAGTTCGTAGAGTTTATATCCCGCATCTAATCGGAAAGTTAAGCTTAATTTATTCTCTAAAGTTGAACTAGCTACGGGAATTTGAATACTTATATTTTGATATGGTAGAGACGCTGTTTGAATAGACCTAGTTGGTGAGTTGTATTTGGTTAGTCTAACAGGAAGATAAATTCCACTCTCTCCATCCACAGTATCTTGGCTACTCTTTAAAGTATCCCCTGACAGAGTAAATTTAGCCCTGTATAGGTTACTTTGAGCATCAGGACCGGATTGTATTAATTGAGAGAGAAAAACATTATCAGCCATAAAAAGTTAGTTTAAAAAACCTCTCGATTGAGAGGTTATAATGTTATAGATGTGCTTTGAATTCAGGAATTACCCCCAGACTCCCCCTCATATCCCAACCAACTATTCTGTTGTCGAACGTTAGTATCTATTAGTTTCTTAAAAGCACAGGTTACTTTAACCTTTACAGGCCCGGGTTCCCCTGTTTTAAAGGCAATAGGTTCAATTGCCGTAATCCAACAGCCTTCAAAACCCACTAGATTTCTAGACTCGCTGACATTGTTAGTCACAGCTCCGGTGATCACTGATACTTTAAGATCAAATAATTTTTTACTAATCAAACTAGAATTTATATCGTTTAAAGCCCAGTGCCCCTTAGGGTTAAAAGTGATTTTTTGCTGATTTAATAATGCTTTGTAGACTTCATAATTTGCATCGACTCGGACTGTAAAGGAGAAATTATGAGTTACTTTAACGAAAGAGGTGGGCCTGTTTATTTTAGCCGTTAGAAACTTCACTTCATACGGATCCTGAGAAGGGGGTGTCCAGTCAAAGCTTTCTGTTCTGATTTGAAGCTTCTGTGTTATATCCTTTATACCCTCCTCAGCTGCTAGTCCTGTTCCCGCAGTAATATTTAATAGATACAGATTACTTTGAGCATCTGCGCTATTTTCAATAAGAGCTCCTAAATAATTGTTATCTTTCGAAAAACCTGCCATTTAAAATTCTCCTCTCAATTTATAAATTGGGGCCTGACCAATCGTAATAATAAACTTCAGCTTTTACGGTTCTTGCTCCTGAATTATCGTAGGAGAAGCTCTCCAGACCACTTACTTTTGATACCCAGCAGTAAGTAAATGTATAAAGACCCACAAAAGACATATTCCCGTATCCATTATTAAAAGCTTCCTCTTTTTCTTCGGGAATATCTGTAGGTACTTTAATTACTATTTTAAGGTTATTCTGAGCATCTATTTTGAGTTTTTCGGCAGAGCTATAAGGAGTTATCCTTGTTGTAGCATACCCCCGACTAGGCTTAGACGTTTGCCCCATGATTTTAACTAGCTTAGTATATAACTCATAATTTTGATCCAGTCTGAATTCAAGAGTAAGTTTCTTTTCAAAATCGAAATCATTAACAGGAGCATCAAAGTCCACAGTCATAAATTTCTTTGTTTCGGTTTTATGACTAAAAGCAGGAAGACCTGAAATATTACTTAATCGAACGGTGTAGCCCTCCAAATCATCATCTCCTATCATGCTTGAGCCCGAAAAATCTGCATAGTACAGATTTGTCATGGCGTCAGCACCCGCAGTTATCAAGGAAGAGAGCCATGTAGTAGAATTATTTAGGCTTAAGGATGCCATTCTATATAAAATCTCCTTTTCTTAGAAGGATAATCAATTTTAAGTATTGATCTCAAAATAATTAGTGTTTTTAGAGGTAGAGAGAATAAAAAATTGGGATCCGAAGATCCCAATCCCTTATAAACCTCTTTTCAAAATCAAACAACCGTTGCTTCGCTGGTAGAAGAGTCGTTGTAGTTCGTAAAGTTAAGAACAACATACTCCGAATATGGCTCCGGCTTCACCTTTACATTAATAATGAACTTCTTAGCCTTCTGAGCCTGGGTATCATTAACACCTGTGTTAGTAGATGTATCAACAGTAGCCGCATTCCAGATTGCATTAGAACCTTCAAGTCTATATCTAAGAAGCTGACTAACCTGCTCAGCCCTGAGGGATCTGTAATAGTCATTGTTAGCCTTACCAAGCTGAGGAATCATGACATTTGTTCTGATTTCTCTCTGAAGAGTTAAGAACGAACAGACATGACCAATATAGGACCAGTCGGTAAGAACACCAGAAGCATTTGTTCTCTGAGCCACAACCATCGTACCGTATGTATTATCATAGATTACAGGGTTATAATTTTTCTTCTCAAGAGCTTTCTGATCGTC
>CAZXFU010000107.1:0-3962 GCA_964640345.1 uncultured Eubacteriales bacterium | reverse complement strand
GAATATATTACTAGTAAAAAAGGTGAAATTGTAAAAAATACACATCTAGGTAGGCAAAAATTGCATTATCCAATAAGCTTGTCTTATCAAAGTTTAGGTATTAATGTAGATAATACAAAAGTGTTAGATGCAATAATTAAACAAAATGGTGGCTTCGCATTCGTTGTAAGAGGCTTTGAATGTAATACCATTGAAAAAAGTATTAATTTTTTAACTTCACTTATTGGGTTAGAGGGTACTTTTTTATCAAATGTCTTTAAAAAACAAAAGGGTGTTGGTAAAAAATTATTAGTAGATGAAATTGATTTGGAAACTCAAGATATTTATTCTGATTCAAGTGTACTTATTTCACATAATAATTCACAAAAAATTGCTGAAATGAATTTTGATGAGTTAAGTAGAGTAAAAGCTGAAAATGGTGAAAAAGGAGAAGAATTCGCTTTTGAACATATTAAAGAAATTGTTAATAATGAATCTATTGTAGATGTGCTACATGTAAGTAAAATTTATCCAACTTCTCCATATGATATTGAGTATATAGATAATGGAGTAAAAAAATATCTTGAAGTTAAGGCAACATCAAGTGAAAAAGCAATTTTTAATATGTCAAGTGGAGAAATTAAGTTTATGACAAAATATAAAGAAGATTATATGCTTGTATTAATTACCGAAGTAACATCTTCTTTCCCACAAACTAAAACATATACATATGAAGATATAATTAAGATGAGAAAAGAATACCCATCAACAAGATTTTACGCATAAATTGAAGTAGTTTCATAAATTAGAAAATTATATTAATTAAAAACCAACTCTATGTTTGGACATAATTAATTATTAATCAATTAGGTTTTAGGTTTTATAAATGTGGATAAGTATTTTTAAAAAATCTCCCTAAAACCTATAAAAAACACCAAAATTGATTTATGATAATGAAAAAGACTATTGACAGTCGTCGTCGATTACTATTTATTTGTAGGGTTTATGAAATAAATTGTGGATAACTAAATAAATTTTCGGAGTATAAAAAATGGATTCACGGGATAAAAAATTAAATGAAATAATTGATAAATGGTTTATTATAGGAGTGCCTACTGACTTTATGCTAGGTTTGATAGTTTGTTGTTTTGTAGGTTTTGATGTAGGTGTTAGTTTGGCTGTGTCTTCTATGTTTTTAATACGTGGGTTTATTGGCATATTTTGTTGGAACAAGATGGGTGATGATAATAGTTTTGGTGATAATTTAAAAACAAAAATTTTAGGAGTTGTAATAATAGTTTTTGCGAATGCTATTGTTGGAATTTTGATAATTTCTTATGATAAAATTAGTCAAAAACTTATAAAAAATAATAAAGATAAAATAGTAGACCGACCTGATACTGAAACCAAAGAAACAGAGTTATATTCATATGTGGATTCTAGTAAAGAAAGTATGTATTTTGGAAGTTATCCACAAACTGAGATTAAAGATGAAACTTTAATTATGGAATTAAATAAAAAGGCAGGAATATTACCAAATAAAGAAAATACGTATAATTGGATCGATTATGGCTACTATATAAGGGGTAAGATTAAAAGTTATATGTACTATATAGATATAGAATTAGATGGCAATAAATATAGAGGAGTTTATTTTACTCAATATAGACCAGAATGTACAACTGAATCAAGTATATGTGAAAATTCTTTTCAAGACCATAATGGTTATAATACAAATACTACATATTGGTTTAAATATGAACCAATAAAATGGAATATACTAAAAACAGAAAATAATAAATCTTTAATAATTTGCGATTTAATATTAGATTCACAAGATTACTATTATTCAACATCATCAAGAAGTGGTGCTACAAATTATCAAAGGAATACAAAAACTGGCACAACTTATGCAAATAATTACATGTTCTCACATATAAGAAGTTGGTTAAATGAAACATTCTATGAAACAGCATTTAGTACATTAGAAAAGGAAATAATAGGAACAACTATAGTGGATAATAGTGCAAGTTCAACAGGTTATAGTTCAAACTCATATGCATGTAGTAATACACGTGATAAGATGTTTTTATTATCCTATAAAGAAGCAACAACATATTATTCATCAGATAGTAAAAGACAAGCTAAAGGAACCAATTATGCAAAGAGCCAAGGACTATATGTATCATTCGATTCATCTCATAGTGGTTATTCCTATTATTGGCTTCGTTCGCCTCACTACAACTACGACGACCTCGCAAGGTTCGTCGACTACGACGGCAGCATCTACAGCGGCTACGTTTACGATGCTGATAATGGTGTTCGTCCAGCTTGTTGGATTAATCTAAAATCAAAACAAAATAAGATTGTTTCTAAAAATGAAATATTAAATCAAAACGACGTTGATGATAAAAAAGTTCTCAACCCAATTTTAGATAAACCAAAAGTGGAATTATATTCATATGTAGATTCTAATAAGAAAAGTATATATTTTGGGTGTTATCCACAAACTGCGATTAAAGATAAAAATCTAATTCTAGAATTAAGTGAAAAAGCGGGAATATTGCCAACTAAAAGCAATACATATAACTGGAAAGATTATGGATATTATATAGAAGGTAAAGTTGAAAGCTACATGTATTATATTGATACAGAATTAGATGACAATAAATATAGAGGAGTATACTTCACGAAAATTAGATCGTCTAACACTTCAGATAGTAATACATATCAAGATGATAACGGATATAGAGCAAAAACTACATATTGGTTTAAATATGAACCAATAAAATGGAATATAAAAGAGACTAATAAAGGTAAAGTATTAATAATAAGTGATTTATTATTGGATTCACAAGATTACTATTATTCAACATCATCTTATGCAAATAATTACATGTCCTCACATATAAGAAACTGGCTAAATAATACTTTCTATGAAACAGCATTTAGTACATTAGAAAAGGAAATAATAAAAACAACTACTGTAGATAATAGTGCAAGTTCAACTAGAGATCGTTTAAACTCATATGCATGTGGTAATACAAGGGATAAGATGTTCTTATTATCTTATAAAGAAGCAAAAACATATTATTCATCAGATAGTAAAAGACAAGCTAAAGGAACTGATTATGCAAAGAGCCAAGGCTTATATGTAAATAACACCTCTCCATATTGGCTTCGTTCGCCTAGCGGCAGCGGCGGGGAATGCGCGTGGTTCGTCTACTACGACGGCAACGTCATCAGCGACGGCGTTGACAGGACTGATAATGGTGTTCGTCCAGCTTGTTGGATTAATCTAAAATCAAAACAAAATAATATCGATATTAAAGATGAAATATTAGATAAATGTAGTCTTGATAATAAAAAAGTTTCCGATCCAATTTTAGATAAACCAAAAATTGATCTTCAAAAAGAATATTGGAAAAAGTAATATTACATCAAGGTATTATATAAAAGCAGTTGGTGTTACATTTAGTAAACGTCAACAAATAATTTCTAGGTTAAAGCCAGGAGATAAATTAAAGTTTGTGCCTGAACTAAATAATTCTTATGATAGATTTGCTATACAAATTACAAATCTTAATGGGGAGTAAATAGGGTATGTTAGTAAAGATTATAATCAAGGTATATTCAAGAAAATTCAAGCAGGACAAAAATATAATTTATTGGTGGAAAGTATTGCAGGTGGTGGATATAATTCTATTTATGGTGTAAATATTTTAGTAGAAGAAATACGATAATAAAGTATTAGATAAATATTCTACGAAATATGTTAGAAGGGTAGAAGTTTAAAAGTAGAAAAATTTTATTTTTTATATTGAAAGACTAATTTTACACTTAAACGCAATTTAGTTCTTTATTTGAGTGTCTGCTTTTTTTTCAATTGACTCATATTTTATATAAATATAAATTGTTTGACATAGTTGATTTGTTTTTGGTAATATTTATCACGAGCCGCATGGAGAAGGTAATAAGACCAT
>CAZXFU010000106.1:0-3988 GCA_964640345.1 uncultured Eubacteriales bacterium | reverse complement strand
CTAACATAGAAAGGATTTCTTTTTCATCAGTTTACACAGTTTTTTCTACATACTCCCTTAAACTTAGCACTATTACTAAGGTTAAGGCTTATTTTTGTCACTTTTTCCTGCTAAAGTCAGGATAATAATATATTTTTACCAACATTTCAATACTAATTTTCCTATTGCAGTTCTGTACACCCTTACAGATTTTTCCCGTTCCTTCTGATAATCTCATCTCTTAAATATGCCGCTCTCTCAAAATCCAACTCTTTTGCAGCTTTTTTCATCTCTTTCTGTAATTTTTCTATAGGAATGTCCTTATCTACATTCTTTTCTTCTTCCTTCACAATTTTAGTAACCTCAATATTGCTACGAATATCTTTTATAATTGTCTTTGGAATAATTCCATTTTTCTCATTATATTCCGCCTGTATCTTCCTTCTTCTATTTGTTTCTTTTATTGCATATTCCATCGCATCCGTAACTTCATCGCCGTACATAATAACCTTGCCTTCTGCATTTCTTGCAGCACGTCCAATAGTCTGAATAAGTGAACGTTCTGAACGTAAAAAACCCGGTTTGTCTGCATCCAAAATAGCTACTAGCGTAACTTCGGGAATATCCAAACCTTCCCTTAGTAAATTTATTCCAACTAAAACATCAAAAACACCAAGGCGTAAGTCACGAATAATCTCTAGTCGCTCTAATGTATCAATATCCGAATGAAGATACTTAACCTTAATTCCAACATCGTCTAAATATTTAGATAAATCTTCTGCCATCTTTTTAGTAAGAGTAGTAACCAAAACTCTCTGTTTTTTTTCTGCTCTTTTATTTATTTCCCCAATCAAATCATCAATCTGATTTGTAACCGGTCTCACTTCAATTGCAGGATCAAGCAATCCTGTCGGACGTATAATCTGTTCTGCGATATTCCCCTTGGAATGTTCAAATTCATACTCGGCAGGTGTCGCACTAACAAATATGACCTGATTTATCCTCTTTTCAAACTCGCCAAAATTAAGCGGTCTGTTATCATATGCAGACGGTAGTCTAAATCCGTAATTAACTAGCATATCCTTTCTTGCTCTGTCTCCATTATACATTCCTCTTACCTGTGGCAAAGTTACATGCGATTCATCAACAAAAAGCAGAAAATCTTTCGGGAAATAATCTAATAACGTATATGGAGCTTCTCCCGGTTTTCTTCCGCTTATATGTCTTGAATAGTTTTCAATCCCATTGCAAAACCCTATTTCTTGTAACATTTCAAGATCAAAATTTGTTCTTTGCTCAATTCTTTGAGCTTCAAGCAATTTATCTTGAGATTTAAACTCCTTTATTCTTACTTCTAGTTCTTCTTCTATGCTTTTTATTGCCCTTTGCATCTTTTCTCCACTTGTAACATAGTGAGATGCAGGATGAATTAAAACATGAGTAAGATAAGAAAGTACCTTTCCTGTAAGCGGATCTATTTCTGAAATTTTTTCAATTTCGTCTCCCCAAAACTCAATTCTCAAAGCCTTATCATCATATCCTGAAGGAAACACCTCAACAGTATCTCCTTTTACACGGAATTTACTTCTTGTAAACTCAATTTCATTTCTCTCATACTGAATTTCAACAAGTTTTCTTAACAATTCGTCTCTATCTTTTGTCATTCCGGGGCGAAGTGATATAGTAAGATTACTGTAATCATCCGGATCGCCTAATCCATAAATACAAGAAACACTTGCTACAATAATAACATCTTGTCGTTCAAATAACGCGGCAGTAGCTGAGTGACGAAGTTTATCTATTTCATCATTTATTGCAGAATCTTTTTCAATGTACGTATCTGATGCCGCAATATATGCTTCCGGCTGATAATAATCATAATAACTTACAAAATACTCCACTGCGTTCTCCGGGAAGAACTCCTTGAACTCCGAGTATAACTGTCCGGCTAGTGTTTTATTATGTGCTAAAATCAAAGTAGGCTTTTGTACTTTTTCAATAATATTTGCCATTGTAAAAGTTTTCCCAGAACCCGTAACACCTAAAAGTGTTTGGCCCTTCTTTCCCTCATCAATTCCTTTACTTAAATATTCTATAGCCTGTGGCTGGTCGCCAGTAGGCTCAAAATCCGAATGTAATTTAAACATTTTTACACTTCCTAACCTATTTATCATGATGATTACATCGAATCGTCAATTCGTTCCAATATTTAAATTGATATGCATTCTATAATTTTTTCTTAATAACTCTATATCTTAGATTTATATACTAACTCTCCAAACTTGTGCGTCGGGACAAATCCGGCTTCGCCTTTTATTACATCAGGAATTCTATTAACAACAGTCGCACACGTAAGTTCAACTGTTGCAGGCATTGTAATTTTTAATGTTGTATCAGGTTCGCCATATACTGTCCATTCGTTCGTATCAACATCATTTTTAGAATAAACCTTTCCTATACATTCCGACTCTATTGTTATTCCCTCTTCTGTTTCTGTTGTAACAACTGCACTCATTCCAGTTGCCATTCCTTTCTTTACTGTCATATTAAGCGTACTAGACTCTATATCTTCATCATAAAATTGTGGCACGCATTTTTGTGTTTGAGATTTAACAGTCAAGCCAAGCTTTGAGCAAAGCCAACCATTTGTATTCCACATATATGACGGTGCAAACTCTCTGTTTTCTATTAATCTTTCTCTTTCTTCATTGCTTATTTCATCTGCCGATGCAACATCTCTTTCAAACTCTTCTTTTGTTAAACCGGCTCCGTGAGCCTTTGCCAAAGCTATACCGTATTCTTCAACATTATAACTTGAGCTTCCCTTTATCTTTGTTATTTTTTGTGTTGCACCAAGAAGTGAAGTGATTAATTGCCCCCAAAATATATCTTGATATCCTGTCCCTGTAATTGTGCAATTATTTTCTTTTGCAACTTTATCTATTTCTGAAGTTAATGTAGGATTTGAATTCCAAGAATAAAATGCCTCTTCGCATGTTGTAATCGCATTTACCCCGCATTTGGCACAAGTGAGTAAAACCTCGCCAACATCATTTAATAAACTCATTGTTTCCACAATACAAACATCCGGTTTCAATTCTCTTAAAGTCTTTTCCAAATCTTTAACATCAATAACCTTTACATTTTTATTCCCTGCACCTATTATTTCACCTATATCTTTTCCTATAACTTTTGGATTAATATCTGCGGCACCAACAACTTCTCCACCCTTTTCAAACACATATCTCATTGTATACTTTGCCATTTTACCAGTTCCAACTTGAAATACTTTTGTTTTACTCATAATTCTCTCCCCTTTCTCAAATATTATATCTTACTTTTTTAAATTTATATAGATTTTTCCAAAAACTCAAATAAAATTTGTTCAAAAAGATCAATTAGCTTTATATGACACTTTTTATTTCACTGTTACTTATCCTATAATAGCAGTAAACAACATACGTCTTGTAATACTCACTAATCAATCATCAAAAATAGTTTATGCTCCTAAAAACTTATTTAAAACATTTTATAAAGTCAATTTACCTTGAAATTACAGTAATTTGATGTTATCATGTTTATGCTAAAAAAAATAAATGGTACTCTAAATTGATTTATTGGAGGGGAATCTGCTTGCAAATGGTTTTTCAAGTATTACTAAACTCATTCAAGGAGGGATTTTTATGTTCTGGAACTTTCTAGTCGAGTGGCTTCATACTCCAATGTATGGTAATGACGCTAGTCTTATCTCTTACGCAAGAGACGAATACCTACGTCCGCATGGACCAATAGAATCTTCCCACCTCAACATGGTAGCTGAAAGCTGCTATGTGATAAAAAGAATATCGAGAACGTAACTAACCAACTGGGGGTGCTCTTTTTAGGGCATCCCTTTTTTATGTAATAGGAAATTCCTCTAAAAAAGTGAGTGAAACGAACAATAAAAGGGAATTTCTATTACATAAAAAAGGTGGACTAAAGTCCACGCTTTAAAAGAGGATATTTAAAT
>CAZXFU010000105.1:0-3997 GCA_964640345.1 uncultured Eubacteriales bacterium | reverse complement strand
TGTTTGGCTTGTTTGCTGACTGCTTGTTAGGGTTATTCCTGTTGCTGTCCAGTTTAAAAAGCTGTAATTATCATTATTAACTATCGAATTTACTGTTATAACATCTCCTTCGCTTCTTTGCTCAGACCTCGAAAAGAATTTTGACTCAACCGTAAGGAGTGACTTCGTCGCTTCAGCCATAACCGCTTCAATTTCCACATTACATTCCGGCATAACAAACTGCCCGTCTGTTATCGTAACTCCACCACTTATTACATTCCAGCTTTCTATTCGAGATAACTTCCCCTGTAAAGATACAACATTCCCCGGTTCTCCGGTTACTTCCATATCTACCCCATCTATAGTTATCTTAACCGTATATGCAAAACTCATATTTATTATTAACATCAAAGCCAGCATTATTGAAATTATCTTTTTCATTGTTTATCCTCCTCATATTAAAGGTCCGATATAAAACCACCTATTCTCCAACTTTTTTATCGTCACATTTTATTTTTTCTTTAGTTTTTTTGCCAATTTACTGCTATTTTACATCAGAAAATCATTTCTTTTAACCTTTTTGCAATTTCCTCAGTAATGCCTTTAATTTCACAAATTTCCTCAACACTGGCTTTTTTTATTCCTTCAATACTTCCAAATCGTTTTAACAATTCTTTTTTTCTAATCTCTCCAATACCTTCGATATCGTCTAAGGCTGACTTTGAAAGGCTCTTACTTCTTAAAATCCTGTGATACGTTATAGCATATCTATGAACTTCTTCTTGTATTTCATAGATAAACTTAAAAATTTCAGGATATTTACTCAGTTGAATATTGCGACCGTTCACTAATAATGCCTTTGTCTGATGCTTTGAATTCTTAACCATCCCTACCACCGGCACACTATACCCCGTATCATTTAACGCTCTTTCTATCGCAGAAACCTGTCCTGCTCCGCCATCCGCCAATATTAAATCCGGCAAGACCGAAAAAGATTCATCACAAGTTTGAGTATTGCTAAAACGCCTAAAAACAACCTCATATGTGCATTTTAAGTCATCTTGTTCATCTGTTGTACGTATTTTAAATCGGCGATAAAGCGACTTTTGAGGCTTGTTATTTATAAATGTAATCATGCCTCCGACAATATCGCTATTCCCAATATTGGATATATCATATGCCTCTATCTTATCCACTCTCGGAAGTCCTATAAGTCTTGCTAAAAGTCCTGAAGGATTTATAGTCTTATCTTCTGATTTAAACGTTTCATGAGCGTTTTTCTCAGCCATTTCAAGTAGTCGGTTTTTTTCGCCTCGCTTTGGAACATTAACAGTTACCTTGCTTCCCTTTAAATTCGTAAGCCACTCCTCAATTAATTCCTTATCCTCAAATTCATTTCTTACTAAAATATTGCGAGGTATATAAAATCTGTTAGCATAAAATTGCTTAATAAAACTCTCTACTATTTCTCCTTCATATACGCCATCAATATCCTTAAAGGAATACTTTTCGCGTCCTACAAGCTTTCCGTTTCGTACAGTAAACAGTTCGATATTTGCAGCATCCCCTATTATATTAACTCCTATAACATCACTTTCATCATTACTTAGTGTATTCATTTTTTGCTTTTCAGAGACTTTTTTAATTGCATAAATTTTGTCTCTTATCTCGGCTGCTTTTTCATATTTCATGTTTTCCGATGCAGCATTCATTTTTTCAGTAAGCCTTTTTACTATGCTATCATAGTGACCATCTAAGAAATTGCAAACCTGTTCTATCATTTCGCGATATTCTTCAACACTCACATCTCCACGGCATGGTGCTAAACATTTTTTAATATGAAAATTAAGACATGGTCTGTTATTTTTAGAAGGCTCCTTGAAATCTTTTTTGCATACCTTAAGCGGAAACAATTCCTTAATAAAATCCAGTGTTTCTTTAACCGCGTATCCGTCCGTATACGGGCCGTAATATTTAGACCCGTCTTCAAGAAAGTTTCTTGTAATAAAAACTCTTGGAAAAGTTTCTTTTAAAGTAACTTTTATATATGGATACGTTTTATCGTCCTTTAACATAACGTTATATGGCGGTCTATATTTTTTTATTAAATTGCACTCTAAAACAAGTGCTTCGACTTCATTATCTACAATAATGTACTCAAACCACTTTATTTTTGAAACCATCTTTTCAATTCTAGGCGACTTTGCATTTTTTTGAAAATACTGACTAACTCTGTTTTTCAGGCTAATAGCCTTTCCAACATACAATATTTCATCATTCTCGCCATGCATAATATATACTCCCGGCTCTCTCGGAAGCTTTTTCAATTCAACTTTTATATCAAACATATCTCATCACAATGTAAATATTACCACATTTTTTATATAATAGTCTATATATGCCAAGTCTTTTACTGGCAAAAAAATAGGAAATCCGTTTGGATTTCCTATTTTTCACCTCAGTCTTCATTATAGAACTGAGGTGCCATATGTACGCTCCACTCGAGAAAAGCTGCTACCTTAGTAGCTTCTACACTTCCTTCCTCGAGCTTGCTAATGCAGGCTCGCAACTGTACTGCCTTTGTATCATTTCCAGAGGCCCATCGCCTAAGTTGATAACCGTATTGGAAACCGGCTATCGCCTCGTCTATGATATCGGTAGCAGTCACTGCCAACTTCTTTTCCTCGCTTTCAAGAGCGTTTATGATGTTCTTCTGCCTTGACAAGTCCTTCTTTATACAACTAAGTGCCATATTCCTTTCCTCCTCTTTCATTGTGGGTCGGTCGTTTTAAAAGTTGAAACAAATCAACTTTCTTATATAAAATACACCATCTGTTTTCTAGTATATACACAATTCACTATTTTTGCAACTTTCAAGGCACATTTTTCAGTGATTAAAAAAAGTTTATTAACTCTTTATGTAAATTCCAAAAAACTGTTAAGTTTTTTCTTAATTAAACCGATACATTATACGGATAAATGGTTTTTGGGTTCAAGGAGGAGGTGCCTAATATGACAGTAACTTCATCAAACCTCTATGCTAGTGCGCTAAGTTCACTAAAATCAAGCGACCTTAGTATGGAAAAATCGATGGAAAAGCTTTCAAGCGGACTTAGGATAAATAGTGCAGCCGATGATGCTTCAGGGCTCGCTATAAGTGAAAAAATGGGAGCACAGATCACAAGTTTAAAACAAGCAAGTGCAAATGCAGAGGATGCAGTTTCGTTTTTAGAAACCGCAGACGGTTATCTCTCTCAATCGACAGACATTGTTCAAAAAATGAGAGAGTTGGTTTTAAAAGCTCAAAACACGGGTGTATTAACCGAATCTGAAAATAAAGCAATCTCAAGTGAACTTGCATCTTTAAGAGATGAACTTGACAGGATAGGTAATACCGCAGAGTTTAACACCAAAAAGATGTTTGACGGATCTTTAGCTGAAAAAGGAGCGACTTTCCAAATAGGAGCAAGTGCAGATTCAGTCGACAGCATAACCGTAAAACTTGCAGATATGACTTCTAAAGGTCTTGCCGAAACTGATAAAGACGAATTGTCAATAGATATCTCAAGTCAGGAAGCTATGAATGAAACCTTAAAAGGTTTAGACAATGCTCTTCAAAAAATAACGGATCAAAGAGCTACCATCGGTGCTACAGAAAATAGGCTTGAATACACAATGAAAAATTTATCTACAACAACAGAGAATTTATCCGCAGCTCAATCGCGAATTAAAGATGTTGACATGGCACAAGAAATTGTAAATTACACAAAACAATCTATGCTAAATAAAGTTTCAATTTCTATGTTGTCTCAGGCAAATTCGCAAGCAAAAAATGTTTTGTCATTACTTGGTGGTTTATAAAAAAGCTGGACTTCGTCCACTCTATGTCGCTTCGCGACAAAATATTAATGTATCTTTTTTGGTAATAGAAATTCCCTTTTATTGCTCGTTTCACTCGCTTTCTTAGAGGAATTTCCTATTACATAAAAAAGGTGGACTTCGTCCACTCTATGTCGCT
>CAZXFU010000104.1:0-4006 GCA_964640345.1 uncultured Eubacteriales bacterium | reverse complement strand
CTCCTTCTCCACTTTCTTCTTTTATTTCATCCAAAGACTTAATATCATAAATAGTTTTAAGGTCATCAACAACATCTTTAAACTGAGAATCAAGTGCCTCAATCAGATTTATTTTTTTCTGCTTTCTCTCTATTAACTCCTTCAACAAATCAATATCTGACTCTTCAATAGCATTGGTCTGTTGCTCTGTAAGGAAATAAATCTCTTTTAGCTCCTCGTATTTATTTTCAGATAAGCTTATTAAATTATCAATAACCCTATACAAATTAGCCAATCATAACACCTCATTTTTAAACTTCTTGTATTTGCGTCCTTCCGGATTGTTTAATCCTAGCTTCCTTCATAGCCTGTGACCAAGCATCCCTTAATTGTATAACAAATCCCTCAATCTCGTCTAACACCGAATTCTCCTTCTTAACATTAGCCTCTATTAATCTATCAAGGAAATAAGTATACAAATCATATAAATTCTTTGAAATATCATATTTCATATCTAATGTAGCCCTAAGTTCTCTAATAATAGCCTCTGCTTTGCATATATACACATTCGTTTTTTCAAAATCCTTATCTTCAATAGCCACCTTAGCAAAGCGAATAGCCTTTATACAGCCATTATATAACATTAACGTTAACTCTTCGGGAGTCGCCGTCATGATAGAGTTCTGTTGGTATTGGTACACTGCATTATTAAGTGCCATATGTTCGCCTCCATACAAAAATTATAAATTAACTTCCACTTAGCATATTTGTCAAAGATTCACTTTGCGAATTCATCTCACTAATAGCCTCTTCCATAGCTGCAAACTGATTATAATATCTTTCTTCTAAAGCTTCTAATCTATCTTCCATTTTACTGATAGCCTCATTTTTCCTCTTTAAAGCCTGACCTAAAGTACTGCTATCAGCAATATTAGCCACAGAACCCGCCTTATCAATTATACTGTTCATCGTATTAGTGCAAATATCATAAAGTTTTACAGCAAACCCCTTTTCAGACGAATCGTACTTAGCCCCATCTTTAATACCCATTAAAGATAACGCATCATTTCCTTCTACGGAATTAAGTTGCAAATCAGTACCTTTACTTGAGTTAAACAAAATTCTTCCGTTTGAATAAGTAACAGAAATAGCACCACTGCCAAACTTGTTGTCGAATATCTCTTTTAGATAATCTTCAAACTCACCTGCACCACTTGTTGTACTTAAGTCAAACCCCCTGTCAAAAGTAACTGTTACACTCGCGCCTCCATAAGTAACAGAAAAAGCTTTACCCTTTAGAGAATCTTCCGTAAAATTAGCTTTGTCAATCTTACTGCTTTGGATCATAGATGCTGCATTCGAGAATAAACCAGCCACTCCGTCTATATCATCTTTTATAGCCTGCTGTAATTTTTCCTCGTCAATTACAAGTTTACCATTATTCTCAGTATTAACAGAGTCATATGAAGATGTGGAAATACCTACTGCAAATAAAGAAGAAATAGAAGAATTACTTACCATCGAAGTAACTGCAGAACGCATACTGCTTATTGCACTTTGAAGTGTTGAATCTCTTCTTAAAATTCCTTGCTTCGCCTTCTCTTCCCACTGTTCTTCTTGCTTTTCAGAAAGGCTCTCTCTTTCTTCATCAGTAAGAGGCTCATATCCGCTCTTCTCTTCTTTATAGTATTTATTAAGAGTTCCAAGCAACTCATTATATGAATTTACAAATCCCTCAATTTTACTATATATCTCATCAACATTTTTAGAAACTGTTAAAGAAACTGTCTCGCCTTCTTTAGCCTCTAAGAATGTCATCGATATGCCACCATATGTGAAGTTATTCGACGAAACTCTTATATCTTCTGCTGTCTCGCCATCAGGTGCACTCATATCAAATATTGCATTCTTACCATCTACCATATTCTGAGACATAAACGCACTATCATTAATACGTATTCCTAACTCATTCCAAAAAGCCTCACTGCCGGAAAGCGTTAAAGTTTTACCTTCACCGTAAGAATCTCTATTAATTATAATTCTCTCTTGTGCATTACTATACCTTATATTAATATCAATATCGCTATCCTTGTTTAACTCAGAAAATACTGTACTTAAAGTCTCATTCTTATTAAAAGTAAAATCTTTTCCATTAACATTTATTGTAAGTTCATCATTTGTAAAAGCATCCGATGTTCCCGCAAGAAATTCGCCTAATGTTTGACTTGTATTAAATGCTGTGCTTGCTCCATCCGAAATTCCCATTATGCCAAGAGCATCGCTATCTGCACTCGATTCAGCCAACGTAATAGGTAAGTTCAACGAGGTAGAACTAGAAAACGAAACCGAGAAACCTTTTCTATCCCTCGTGTTTGCTGCACTTACTTGAATCTGACTTGTTCCAAACTCATTATCAATTTTCTTTTGCAATAAAGTCTGAAATGTTGAAGCCACATTCCTCTGAGCTACGCCAGTTAAATCTCCCTCATCTCCAAATTTTATAGTTTTGGTCTCACCATTATATGTAACACTAAATTCTTTTCCCGAAAAATCAGCATCCTCAAAATTAATTTTTCCACCGACAATTGTTTGCTCAGCCTTTTGACCTGTTAAAGTCGTTTGTGTTGCAAGCTGCTTTACGGTAACTTTATAAACACCCTCTTGAGCATCTGTAGTAGTCGTCGTTGAAACAATACTAGGATTAGAAGACGTTGCGGTATATGATTTATATGTACCTTGCATCTTCATATTAAGTGCTTCGTTTCTAAAAGCCAGCATTTTTGAGTTAACATCAAGGAGAGCTTCTCTTTGCCACTCAATAGTAGTTTTTTCCTTCTCTAACTCATCAACAGAAGTTCTTTCAGCCTCCATTAATTGTTGAACTATGCTGTCAGTATCCATTCCAGTAGCAAGCCCGGTAATCCTGTTTATAGTCGACATAATGAAACCTCCTTTCCCAAAAATTATCTGCTATGATCGAAAAGCATACCGGTTATTTCCTCCATTTTTTCAGCCATCTCAATAGCTTCCTCTGAAGGAATTTCTACAATAACCTTATCGCTTTCTTTCTCAACAACCTTAATAGAAACCTTATTCAGACCAATTCCAGAACTCTCGTGTATTTTGAATTCAATAGAAGTATCAATCGTCTCAAGTTCTTTGTTAAGTTTATCAACGATCTCTCTTACTTTTTTGTTTTCTTTTTCAGTTGTTTCCTGAGATTCAGACGTTTTCTTATTGACTTTTTCATTTTGGACTTCAGCTCTTTTAACATTATTAGCGGAAATCTCATCAATGTAACGCCCTTGATTACTATTCATTTCTACTTTCATAATACACACCTCCATGTGTGAAATCTACTCCTACATTAGTTATATCGGACAAGTTATAGCCAAACTTTAGTTTTTTTGCAACTTTTATTGGAAAATAGTAGAAATATTTAAATAAAGGAAAGAAGCCGTGCTATTTTCTATAAAGTCGCACAGCCTCTTTCCTTTATTTAAATATTTCCTTCATTGTATCAAAAAAACTCTTTCGCGTTTCATACGCATCTTCGCCACAAACCGCAGCAAACTTATTAAGTGCCTCTCTTTGTTCAGAATTAAGATGCTTAGGTACTTCAACATTAACAGTTATATACATATCTCCAATGCCATAACCGTTTATATCCTTTATTCCTTTACCTCTTAATCTAAATTTAGTACCGGGCTGCGTTCCCTCAGGCAAATCAAATTTTACCCTTCCGGATAACGTCGGCACCTCTATCACAGCACCAATGGTAGCTTGAACAAAAGTAATAGGTATTTCACAATATAAATTATTCCCGTCTCTTTTGAACAACTTATGTGGTCTCACTTTTACCAATACTCTCAAATCTCCGGCAGCACCACCATTTTCCCCGGGTTGCCCTTGACCACGCAAAGAAATAGTCTGACTATTATCAATTCCGGCAGGAATCTGAACATTAACCTTCATCATTTTCTTTACAACTTTTTACACATTGTTTTAAATCTTCAATAATATATTT
>CAZXFU010000103.1:0-4019 GCA_964640345.1 uncultured Eubacteriales bacterium | reverse complement strand
TTATATTCCTTAATTTTTGTTAAAGCTTCTTTTTCAGATATTCCGCAAAAATATTCAAGGCTTCCGCAAATAAAAACACATTCGCATTTTATCCAGTCAAGATTTTTTCTTGAAAAAAAATAATCTTGAAAATTATCTTTTTTCCATAATCCTGTCTCATCATAGTAATATTTCATTATGCATGCTCCTGAAATAAAAAAGGCTAGATTCTTCTCTAGCCCTTTTCCATTATACAGCTGCAATTTCAGCCATTCGCTTTTTTGCATATTCTTCTGAGCAACCGCCCCACATTAAATCTACAGAACCTTTTTTTGCAGGTATTAGTTTTCCTTTTGTTACAAGAAATTCATTTCCGTTCTGGTCAATAGCCCAAACATCATTATCATCGTCAAGAAAGTATTTCATTTTTTACCTCCTACACTTTCATGTTATTATAAAAGTGCAAAATCATCAATTCTACAGTCCTTTTCTTACGTAGAAACGACCATCTTTTATGAAGAATAACGGTAGGGATTTCGTCGTAGCCAGTCCTCGCCTTTTTATTTTTTTCGCCTTAGCCACTGCAATTTTTTGATTTTTATCTGTAGTAGTTGTATTTACAATGTCCTTGCCGGTGTAAGTTTTGCCATTGACATTTTTAGAGTTTGTGTTATCATCGTCATTACTAGGCAACGGATTTACTCCGGTTCTAGCAGTACGGCTACCACCTTCTGCTTTATAGTAGAAGCTGCTAGCCATTTTTATTTTATTCTCAATTTGGTTATATTCTCGTGGGCCGTTAGAGACAACAACATCAACTCCATCAAAACTTGGCGTAATCGCTATATAATATCTAGTTTTATTTTCGTCAATTACAGATTTTATCCAAACTTTTGCGGGGCGACCTTGGCTATCAATTTCATCAATAATGACATTAGGATTTTTTAAAGTTTGTGACAACAATCCTAAATATTGCTTTCTTGCTCCCTTATCTTTTTCTCCTAATCTTTCAAATTGATGTGGACTTAATCGAATTTTTCCAAGTGGAGTTTCTGATTTTCCTCGAGGGAATAATTCATTGTAATTTTTTCTTGAATAATCAACTTTCAAAATTTTTTCTGTTGGATTTTTCAAATTGTTTAAAACTTCTTGCTTATCTGCTTCTGTAAAATTCTTCTTTGCATTTTGATTGCCTTTCATTGCTTCTGAACGATTTGTGTGTTCTTCTGCATCTGAAGTTTCTTTCTTGCTATCAGATTGAGATTTATCATTAACATTATCTTTGATATCAGCATTACTTTGTGGTTCTTCATTGACATTTAAGACATCTTGCAATATAAATTTATACAGAGGCTTTCCTGTAAGTCGCAGCGAACTTGGATTCGATGTGCGCGTGGTAGCCTCTTTTTTTAACTCATCTTCTGTAAATACTTTGTGAACATAAAAGATGTAAATCTTTAATTCGCTCAATGATTTTGATTTACTCAGTCTTTCTAACATTCGGCCCAGAGTTTCCGCACTTAAAACAATACGCTTGCCAATTCCTTTGTAATTCCGGTTGAGAAAATCTTCCAAAGTTTTTACAAACTTATTCCATTCCGCTTTACTTATTGGTTTTCCGGTTTCTGGGTCATAAACAACTTTTCCTTTGTATTTTAAATCTGATTTACTCAAAACTCTTATTTCCGGCAATCCAAAATATGCAATGACAAATGAATAAATCGCTTTTGTTTTTTCTGTAAGTTCTTCAACAAACAAATCAGTGAGTTCTTCCTGACTTTTATACAAAAATGCTTCACCAGAACCGGCTTTTATTTTTGTATCCAAAGTAAACTGCATACTGTGAACCGCTTTTTCAATTTTATTTTTATCAAAATCAGAAATTCGCAAAACAAGATTTTTTAATACTCCCTCGCCTTTTTTCGCCGTAATATGCCGAATAACAAACGGTTGCTTATTATAAATCGCATTGAGCGCCTTTTCAGTCTGTTCAATTTTCTTTTCCCTATTAGATTCCGTAATGTCCGAAATTTCAATATCAAAAGACTTATGCAGCATATTTTTACCGTCGTAATCAAGTTTTATATTTGATTTTTTATTGATTTGTGATATATTTTGACTGTGCTTAGTGATTCTATCAGATAAAATCGAATTCCGCAGTTTACCGGACATTCCCTTAGTTGATTTTTCAACCGTCTTATCAAGGTGACTTGGTAACTCAGATAGACCTAAGTTAAGCCTCTGTTGATTAGTAAGCGTTTTTGGATCAACAAGGTAAACGTCTGTTATAAAGGCTGTGTCTGATTTGTTAGGCACAGCCTTGTTTATTATTGAAACGTAAGTCTTTATTCCCGGTTTAAATTTTGTAACAATAACAGAAACTATCTGAACTTTATTATTTATTAAAACTTTTCCACATACAGAATATTCAACTTTATTATATTTAGTTCTTACTTCTGTTAAAATTCCTTTTGTTTTATCAGTTAAAATTTCTTTTGCAATTGGTAATAGCCTCGCTCTTTCATAAATATCTTTTGGACTACGCAACGTTTCTCCAAACTGTTTACCTTTATGAGATAAATGAAAAATTGAAATACCGTATCGCTTTTGTTTTTTCTTGTAACCAACATCTAATGCAACTTTTGTATTATTTAATGTTTCACACTTATAACCAGGATTCCATTGTTTTGCCCAAGCAAAAATAAATTTTTCGCCTTCCTTTTGAGCATTATACAAACTACAAGACAAAAGTTTAGAATTACAAAAATCAACTTTTTTTATTGCAGATTTTTCATTCTTTTCATAAATATATGTATACTTTCCATTCTTACCTGGGATTTTCTTTATATACATAGGAATTCTTGATTTTTCAATCTCTAATTCTTTTTTGTTACAATCTTGCATATCTTCAAATATATTTTGCTTTACTTCGTTTTCCATTTTTTCATTCCCCCATTTATTCCGATATTCTTTTTATAACACATTCTGCTTTTCGCTTGATGGAATAGAATTTTCTCCGAACTGATTAAAAAAATAATTACAATCTTTAAGTGTAAAACCGTTTTCTTTATGTTTCTTTATCTCATTTACATACTCATTAAACTTTGTTTTATAAAAATCAGTTTTCATAAAACAAAATAAGAAATATTCTTCCACCATGTCCATATTTCGCAACTCTTCATCTTCTTTATTCGTTTCCTTTTCCATGTTTTTCACACCTATTAATTTTATTTTACTTTCTATTGACTTTTCATTATTTTCTGATATAGTGAATACATCAGTACGACAACAAGGTTTCTGTACCTACCCGATAGTTTTCTCTATCAACTACAGATTTACTGATGTAAAAGCATGGCGTGTCCATGCTTTTTTTTATTTTTCTTACAGAATCAACAGATAAGAAAACATCATTACTATAACTTTCATCTTCGTACTTTCGTTTAGTGATAGTTACATTTACAAATTTATGTTTGCTGTTCAAATCTGAATTTTCTGCGCTTAAAGTTTGATATATATATGCAATTACCTTTTTTCCATTCTTCTCATCGATAAAAGGTTTTGACAATTTTTCATATCTAGCTTCTATCCATACACCTTTTCCTTCGAGAATCTCTTTAGCTAATGGAAAATATCTTGCATGAGACAAAATGCTATTTGGCTCTCTAACTTTTACACCTTGAATACTGTTACCGCCTTGTTTCCAAATATGTGTATAAGAAATATCATCAAAATGAATTGTTTTATTTCTTAACTCTTTACATATTTTCTTTTCAGGATGTTTTTCCCAATCTCTTAACCAAACATTTTCTATGTAATATATAGCCTGGTCAGTTATGAAAGCCGTTTGAATTTCAGAATCAAAATTCTTATCAACAATAAAGTGTAAAGGTTTTGATTTACATCGTTGTATTCTGCCATGATTATTATTTGAGGCATAGAAATAAATCCATTTCCCATCTCTGAATTCTTTCCGACTATACTTGTGTGATTTTAATATTTCATCAAAATCGGAAAGACAAAGAGTTTTTGCAATTTCCATA
>CAZXFU010000102.1:0-4130 GCA_964640345.1 uncultured Eubacteriales bacterium | reverse complement strand
TAACATAGAAAGGATTTCTTTTTCATCAGTTTACACAGTTTTTTCTACATACTCGCCATAATCAGTGCGTAGTTTACTGATTTTGGCATATGAGAAAAATTGCAAATAAACTCTTCTACGATTGTAGAAAAGTTTATTTGTTTTCTTTAAACAATTAAATCGATAAATGGCTATTTACTCCTATAAAATAACCACCAAATATTTGAGAATATCCTATATTTCTTTGTATTCTAATTTATTATTAAAATCCGAATTATGTAATAAGTATTCTGATAGTTTACTTAGATTCCTTTTGTAATTCATCATTTTAAATATTACACTTAAATCTTGATGATATTGTATATTATTTTCAATATCAATTCTATTTCTTATGTGAAGTAAATAATTTTCGATAAGTGAGAAAACATCTTTATTTTTTAATATAAACTTATATTTCCCACTAGATAACACATATTCATATTCTGTATTAAAGTCATTAATAAATTTTTCTGAATATTTATCAGGGTTATTTACTGCAAAATAATATAATCTATTATTTAAAAACTTTCTCCACAGCAAAACATAGCTTATTACTTCTGAATTTCTTTGACTAATATGTGTAGAATATACAAAATAGTTCTTATTTTCATCTATGTAAGTTTTTATTCTACCATTTATTTTTAGGATATTACATACTTCTACATCAGAAAAAATATCAATTATATTAGAGAAATCGCCATCATAATCAGGGTAGCGACCATTTCTATCTTCAATATAAAAACCATTAGAAACAATTTTTCTATTCATGATATGGATATTTGTGATTATTTCTAATTCTTTATACATCATTATTAAAAATTCTTTAATAAGAAATGATTTCTTTTGTTCAGAATTTAAAGAAGCATTTTTTATTTTTTTATAATCATTAGTCATATAATACTTTAAACTTTTTCCCTTAAAATCATATTTAGCATAAATAGAATGATATTTATCTAGTTTTTTAAAGGCTTTAATATTATTTTCTAAATTATATACATATTTATCTAACATATTTAAAGCATTTTCATAACCTACGACAGGTTCTATATAATTAGTTTTATCAAGTAAGAAATTGATTACAAATACTTTTAAAAAACTTTCCGGATTGGTCTCAATAAAAAAACTTTCTAATTTCTTCGTTATTAAAATTTTATCTATCATGATCTCAACTCCTGTCATCATAATAATCCCTATCATATATATCTTGCTCATAATCATCATCTTGTTCGTAATAATTATCTTGTTCACAGTCATCTTGCTCGTAATAATTATAGTACGGTTTAGCATTATATTGCTCTAAAGTAGGATTTCCATCCATCGATACATCATATACAAATTCAGGATTATAATCGCATAATTCCGGATTAACCCAGTTATGCAATGTCGGATCTTCCCATGGGAATCTATCCTCAGTACAAAGGAAATATGGCATTTTATCTTTTTGGCACAGACTTGCCATTTCACAAATAGAAGATAAGCCATCAAAATCAGCAAGTATTACAGAAAACTCAGCTTCATTAGCCATTTGGGCTGCAGTTCGTGGAGTAGGACAAGCTATTTTGTTTACTTTTCCTATCTTATAACCCTCTAGTGTTTTTCTAGTTCCATAATACTCATCTTCAACCATATCTCTTTGATAAAATCCATTTCCACAGGCTGCAACATAGCATTCATAGCCTTGTCTTACAAGCATACCGACAACTTCCGGCATAAGTTCATGCAATATTTTGTTAGAACCACAACCATAAGCTCCTGATGTGTCAATGAAAAACTGAACATATTTCGCATCCCTTAAATCATATTTATCGCCTAGTATTCTATAATTTTGATGTTTTATCATGTGTTCAAGCATTTGCTTTTTGTCATAAGTTTCTGAACCGTCTTGTTTGTCTATTCCCGCATGTTGTGCTGCAATCTTTTTTATAATTTCAAATATATATTTTTTCAAATATTCTTGTCTATTTTGACTCTTAAAATCATCTTGTTTTTTCTTTTTTTCTTCAAATATTTTTTTAACAGTTTCTTGTAAATCTTCCGGAGTGGTTTTGGGTCTGTTTTTGCTTGCATTTATACCACCCGTTGTTATAAAGTAATCATCTTCTTGTTCTTTTTCAGAATTTTTTTCTTCGCTTCTGTCTTCTTTAGCATCATTTTCAGAAGAAGATTTTTTATCATCTGATTTTTGATTTTCTTCACTGGAATTTTTTTTATTTCCACTTCCCGCACCATTACCTTCGCCACCGGCACTATTGTTTTCCTCACTTTTATCTTCTTTTTCTGAATTTTCACCGTCTTCTGCAGAATTGGGAGAATCTTTAATTTCTTTAGAAGCTTCATCCCCACCGTGTATATCTTCTGTAGTTTTTGATATGGCAGGTGCAACTTTTTGGGTTTTTGGGGCATCTTCCGGTGATTCAATAGGATTATTTTTTTTAGCTAAATCAACTTTTTCGCCTTTTCTTCTAGCTTGTTGTTCAAGTTCTTCGAATATCTTATTTATGTCATATTGAATAGCCATCCTCAAACCTCCTAATTACCATAATCCATACCATCATCACCATAGTTTCTACCGTCATTACCATAGCCTCTGTCTGTATCATATTCTTGCTCAATTTCATCTTTTGATTGACCTAAAAATGCTTCAAAAGCTTTAGAAGAAGCAGAATCTAAATAAACATGTGTCTTTCCTTTAGTAATAGCAATTCTATACATTTCTTCTCCTTCAATTTTTAGTCCAAATCTTGTACCCATTTTACTCTTATTTGCTGCCCATATAATATTATCTGATTGCATCTCTTCATCTGATAATGAGCATTCAAACCAGCCTTTACATCTGTTATTATGCCTGTCTAAATCCATATATTGGCTAGCTATTTTTAATTGTTCTATTGTCTCTATATTTACATACATTATATCTTGATCATTATCATCTGAAAACACTCTAAAATTTTCTTTATTTCCTTTTTGAAGAAGTTCGATCCAACCTTGTTGATTGCTAGAATTAATAGTCATATAACATTTTTCTAACTCCGGCAATTCAAATTCTAAATTATCATTTTCAATTTCAGAAACACGTTGCAAATCAGCCAATGACGTTACATCCAATTCTTCTAAATTGATATATTGCAATAATGCTTCCTCATCTATTTCTGCTTCTAAAACTTCTAAATCTTCAATGTATTGTCTAGCTTGTCTTATAGAAAAATTAGGACACTTATCATAAATATAACCTAAATAGTGATCCTTAGGCAACCCTAATATTTCCAAAAACAAGTCCTTGCTTGGTCTAGGGACTTCAACTTTTTTACTTCTATTTATTAGTGCCTCATCTATTTCTCTTTTGTCATTTGATGTAATAAATGTGTAAATTGGGAATTTCCCTTTTTTATACGTATCTGTACCAGTTGTTAGTCTACCATTTTCCAGAAAATCTAATAAAAAAGAATCAACTTCAGGTCTTGCTTTATCCAATTCATCTATAACAAGAACTACTGGTTTTTCTTGGGATTGCTGTAATGCTCGTAATAATATACCCGCCTTAATTGAACTCTCTGCATCTTGTTTCATTACGCCCTCAATATTAACGTCATATTGAAAATTTTCTGTTCCCATTCTGGGAAAACATTGTACAAATTCTTCATCAGCACCTATCATTTTAGAAAAAGTTTCGGCTAAAAATGTTTTTCCTGCTCCGGATTTTCCTTGTAATAATAATGTTGATATACTTTTCTTATCTCTTTTTCCTGCTGCTTCGAATAATACTACTATTTTCGCTAAATCTTCTGATGCATAATAGCCAAAATCTTTTAATCTTTGCTGAGTTTCATGTATTTTTTCCGACATTTTATAAAAACTCCCCTCATTCGTATATTACTCTAATACAAGAATTATTGTAATATATTAATAATTTTAAGTCAATTGTCTAATATTTCCTTAAACGAAAAAAGCACTATTTTCAGCACTTTAAGTATTCATTTTCGACATAGCAACGCAACTGTCTCAACGTGATATGTTTGTTAATTATGAGTAGTTACTTTTTATATGTTTGGGTATAACGGACTATTACATAATAAACATTCTTAATGGTTTAGTGTTTATTATGTATATATCAA
>CAZXFU010000101.1:0-4148 GCA_964640345.1 uncultured Eubacteriales bacterium | reverse complement strand
TTTATCATAGAAGACCTTGGTGTTACATATTTACAGACTTTTTCTCACAGACTCTGACAGTAAAATTGCAGGACAAACTTATGGTGCTTTTATGTGTATATATAGAAGTAAATATAATAAATTTATACATTATGTATTAAATTCTGATATTTTTACTTATTATTTATCATCATTTTTGACATCAACAATTAATCAATTAACCAATTTTAATTTATGTAGCATAAAAACACCTTTTACATACGATGAAAAGGAACAAGAGCAAATAGTAGAATTCTTAGATAAAAAATGTGCAGAAATAGATGGATTAATAGCAGACAAACAAACACAAATAGAAAAGATGGAGAAATACAAAAAGTCACTAATATATGAATATGTGACAGGGAAGAAAAGAGTTAAGGGGGCTGAGGAATTATATGGATAACTTTTTTAAGGAGAGAGCTGCTTATCAAAGATACATAATAAATTATTTAGTAGAAGAAAACAAATTTATAGAAAGAAATAGTAAGACAGACTATAATCCTGCTTATGCTATGGATACAAAGTTATTGTTACAATTCCTAGAAAATACACAACCAAAGAAGATAAAAGCAATTAGAGATTTGTATGGCGATGATGCAGATAACTTAATTATAAAAAGGATTAATAATGAAATAACTAAAAAGAATAGCAGTTTAATTAGCAGATTAAAAAATGGCATATATTTTGATAATAATATTAGCCTAGATTTAATGTATGACAAACCTGCTACATCATTTAATGAAGAATTAAATGAATTGTACAAGAAAAATATATTTTCCATAATGGAGGAAGTGTATCATAAGGAAGATGAAAGAATCGATTTGGTAGTATTTTTAAATGGTATAGCAATTATAACAATTGAGTTAAAGAGTAACCAATCGGGGCAAAACTATGAAAATGCTATTGAACAATACAAAAACGAAAGAGACTATATAACAAGACTATTATCATTTAAATCTGGTGCATTAGTACATTTTGCCATGGATACTAAAGAAGTATATATGTGTACAAAATTAAGTGGAAAATCATCATATTTCCTACCATTTAATAAAGGAACTGAAGATGGTGGAAAAGGAAATCCACATTTAGATGACAAGCTTAATGTTAGTTATATGTGGGAAGACATATTAACAAAGGATACACTTTTGTATTTGATAAAAAACTTTATATTTGTTGAAATTGATAAAAAAGAAGATCCAGTTACAGGAGTGTTAAAAGTAAAAGAAAATGTTATATTCCCAAGATATCATCAACTAGATGCAATTAGAAAATTAGTAGATGATATTAAGATAAACAAAACAGCAAAGAATTATTTGATTGAACATAGTGCAGGAAGTGGTAAAACTAAAACAATAGCTTGGCTAGCCCATAGATTACAATCGCTACATGATTTAAATGAACACAACATATTTGATTCTGTGTTAATAATTACAGATAGAATTGTAGTTGATCAACAATTGCAAAATGCTATTACTGCAATAGACCATAAACAAGGTTTAATAAAAGTAATGGATGATAAATGTACATCAACTGATTTAGCTAAAGCAATAGAAAATAATACTAAAATCATAGTATCTACAATACAGAAATTTAGGTATATATTAGATGAAACTAAAAATATATTGGATAGGAGTTTTGCAATAATTATAGATGAAGCACATTCTTCGACATCAGGAAAAAATATGGCAGCTGTAACAGAGGTTTTATCAGATGAAGAAAATGAAGAGGATTCTGTAGAAGATTTAATACTAGATGAAATTGCAAAGCAAGGAAAACAAAAAAATATATCAATGATAGCATTTACAGCAACACCTAAGAAACAAACACTACAATTATTTGGAAATATAAACTCAGAAGGTAAGCCAGCACCATTTCATATATATGGCATGAAATAAGCTATACAAGAGGAATTTATATTAGATGTATTAACTAACTATACAACATATCAAACCTATTATGAAGTTAGTAAGAAGATGGAGGAAAATCCAGATGTGTTTTCTAGTGTCGTAAAAAAGAAAATCAATAGATTTGTTGACATGCACCCAACTAATATTGGACAAAAAGTAGAAATAATAATAGAACATTTCAGAAATTGTATAATGAGAGAACTAGGTGGAAAAGCTAAAGCAATGGTTATTACATCTTCAAGAGAAGCTGCTGTAAGGTACAGAAATGAATTTGAAAACTATATTAAATTACATCATTATGGGGATATAAAAGCATTAGTTGCTTTTTCTGGAAAAGTAACTGTAGATGGAAAAGAGTACAGTGAAGTTGGAATGAATAATATATCTGAGAATGCTCTAAGAGAAGAATTTGATAAAGACGATTATCAATTACTATTAGTTGCAAACAAATACCAAACAGGATTTGATCAACCTAAATTAGTAGCCATGTATGTTGATAAAAAACTAAGCGGAATAGCAGCAGTTCAAACATTATCAAGATTAAATAGAATATGCCCACCGTATAATAAACAAACATTTATATTAGACTTTAAAAATTCATATGAAGATATTAAAAAAGCATTTGAACCATATTATGATGGAACTATACTTTCTGAAAGCATCAACCCAGAAATAGTGTATGATTTAATTGGTAAAGTTGATGCATATAATTTCATGGATTATGCAGATGTTATAGCATTTAATGAATTTGCATATAAAGAAAAGAAGAGAATCACAGACAAAGTTAAGATGGAGAGCTTAATAGATAAAGCATTAAGCAAAATTAAATCAAGAGAAATTAAGGAACAATTGGAAATTAAGAAGAATATAGGTGCATTCAATAAATTTTATAGATTCTTGATACAAGCCACTGCATTTGAAGATGTTGATCTACATAAAAAATACAATTATTTAACTGTATTATACAAGGAATTAGAAGTAACAGGAATTAAAGTTGACTTTAATGTAGTACAAGCTGTTAATATTGAAGGATTAGAGCAAAGAAAAACTGGAGAATATATAATTCCAAAGGGAACTCAAACTGTTGAAGCAAAACCTGAAATAAAATATACAAATCCAAGACCAGTTACTATTGAAATGGAGCAAATGAAGAAATTAGCTGAAATTATAGAGGAGATTAATATTGAAAAAGGAATTAATATTGATCCAAACTTAGCACATTCATCATTAGTGCAAATAAAAGACATATTATTGAAGAACACAGAATTAAAAAAATAGTGCAATAGTAAATGATTACAAGGACTTTAATTTTGCATATTATAGAAGTGTAGATAGAGCCTTAGAGGAAGGATATGATCATAACAGAGAGTTATATAAGTTATTGTTAGACGATAATGATGCTAAAAAAAGAATTCTAGGTATATACATGGAAGAAATATATAAAGTATTAAATAAAGTGAATGAAGATATTCCTATGGTAGCTGAAGAAAGTGAGAGATATTATTTAGATAATGATATATTTGAAAAAAATGTAGGAAGATTTAAAACAATAAGTGGAAGAAATATATATTATTATGGAGAAGAATTTGGAGATACAATTCAAGTAAAAAATAGTGTATATGAAGAAATTAAAACATTAAATGATTTGTTTGGAATTTTACTAAAATGTTGGGATAAAGAAACTGCATATCCAGCATCACAAGCAGACTATATTAAAGACAATGATCCAACATATGGACAATGCACAATAACTGCTATAATAGTAAATGATATATTTGGAGGTACAATACATAAAATTAAAATAGATGGTAGAGGAACACATTATTTTAATAAAATTGATGGACATTATATTGATTTAACAAGAGATCAATTTGATTTATATAATATTAATGTCAATTATGAACAAAATGAAGAGGTAACAAAAGAACAATGTCTTAACAATGAAGATACATTAAGAAGATATCATGTATTAAAGGAACATATAGTAAAATTATAAAATGATAAAAGGAAAAAAGGTTGTACATATTGTATAACCTTTTTTGAATAAATTTTAAAAAATTAGATATAATATATTTACAATTGTGCCACAAAATGATAAAATAGTGGCATAAACGGAAAAGGAGATAAAGATGATAAATAAAGTTTTAGAAATTATGAAAAATAATAAAGGAATAATAACATCATCGCAAATTGAAACCTATGGGATACCAAGAGCATATTTAT
>CAZXFU010000100.1:0-4247 GCA_964640345.1 uncultured Eubacteriales bacterium | reverse complement strand
TAGGAATAAAATTGAGTCAAAAGACTTTAGATGATATTGAGAACTATTCAAATAGTGAAGTTGGAAGTGAGATTTGCGAATTTTATAATATTACTAAGGAGCAATTATCTTATATAAATGAAGAAGGAGAATTAATTGATGCACTGGCAAGAGAAGTATATCCGACATTAAATCATTCTTCACATAGTCATGTTGACATAGATAAACCGACACAAGAAGTTAAATATAATGTAAGGCATATATTACTTTCTGACGCAGATTTATCTGACGAAGAAAAAGAGGAGGTAAGAATTTCGGCGGAAGAATTGTTAAAAAGAGCAAAGGAAGGAGAAGATTTTGCAACTTTAGCAAGAGATTACAGTGCAGATGCCGGTTCTAAAGAAAATGGCGGATTATATGAAGATGTTGCTATTGGAGAATTTGTTCCTGAATTCGAGAAAGCTGCATTATCGCTTAGTGACGGCATGATTTATCCGGAACTTGTGAAAAGCTCATACGGTTATCATATAATAAAGCTTGAGTCAAAGGTACAGACTGAGAGAACTTTAAGCGATGATGAGAAACAGGTCATTATGAATAACGATTTAGAGGAAGAGGCAAACACTTGGGTAGAGAAATCGGAAATTAATATAAATGATGAGGTTTATAAATCGTTATAGTATAGAAAATAGTTTGTAAAAAAGGGGTTGCCAAAAAAGACTTTTTCGTATCTTTTATTTTTGTGTATAATTTTGTCGCTTTTTATAGATACTACTACTAAATGAATTTTTTCGTTAAGATAAGGAGGTAGTTGTTGTGAAAGCGACTGGAATAGTTAGAAGAATTGATGATTTGGGAAGGGTAGTAATACCAAAGGAAATAAGAAAGACTTTAAGAATAAGAGAAGGAGATCCACTTGAAATATTTACAGATAAAGATGGGGAGGTTATTCTTAAAAAGTATTCTCCAATAGGAGAACTTAGTGAATTTGCTGTTCAATATGCAGAAACTTTGGCAAAGACGAGTGGACATGTGGCTTGTATTACAGATAAAGATTCTGTGATTGCTGTGTCAGGTGCACCAAAAAGAGAGTTTTTAGATAAGAATATTAGCTATGAACTTGAAAAGATTATGAATGATAAGACGACATGGGTAGTAAAGAGTGCTAATGAAAAGCGTGTGCCTATTTTTACAAATGAAAGTGTTGAGAAATATTACGCACAAGTTATTTCGCCGATCGTTTCTGAAGGAGACACGATTGGCTCAGTAGTTTTGATGGCTACAGAAGCAGGAAGTCAGATGGGGGATGCTGAAGTAAAACTTGCACAATCTGCTGCCGGATTTTTAGGAAAGCAAATGGAACAATAGAGGAGAAATAAAAGAAACTAAAAAAGAGCTTTACAGCTCTTTTTTGGCTTCTTTTATATAATTTATAAAATACATGGCAAAGGCAAAGAACAGTGAAATTAAGGCTAGTATAAAAGGTGGCAATACATAAGGCTTTAACACAGTAATGTCTTCACTAAGCATTGAAAATATTATTGCTACAAAGAAAAATACTGTTGACATTTTTCCAAACCATTTTGAAGATACGACAACGTCCTTATTCTTTAATAGCTTAAGTGCACCGACACCCATAAAGATTTCTTTTAAGAAAAATATTAAAGTAATCCAAAAAGGTATTACTCCAACTATCCATAGCCCAAGTAGGGCGGCAAACTGTAAGAGTTTATCTGCCATTGGATCCAATATTTTTCCGAGTTTTGTTATCATATTGTATTTTCTAGCAATGTATCCGTCCAAAACATCTGTTATACTCGCTAAAACATACATTAATATTGCAATTTTGTAGTTTTGCTTTAGAAGGAAAAATGTCATAACAGGTATTAAAAGGAAACGTACGGTTGTTAATAAATTAGGTAAATTCATCAAATTTCTCCATTCCTTTAATCTTTTACTTCAAAAATCAATTCATTTTTATAATCTACATAAATAATTTTATCATTCAGTTTTTCATGCTTCAATATCATTTCGGCAATTTTATTTTCAATATTTCTTTGAATTGCACGTCTTAAAGGTCTTGCACCGTATTTAGAGTCATATCCGATATTTACGATATAATCTTTTGCGGAATCAGATAATTCAATAGACGTTCTCATATTTTTTAATTCGGCATTTATTTCATTTATCATAAGAGAAATTATCTGTTTTATTTCATTTTTTGATAATTCTTGGAAAACAATCACTTCATCAATACGATTTAAGAATTCCGGTTTAAAATATTCTTTAAGTGCATCAATTATTCTGTCATCTTTTTGTGTTTCTGCTTGGTTAAATCCGAGAGAAGACATACTTCCTGTTCCTGCGTTTGATGTTAATATAATTATAGTATTTTCAAAGTTTACGGTTTTCCCTTGGCTGTCTGTTAATCTTCCTTCATCTAAAATCTGAAGCAAAAGGTTAAAAACATCAGCATGTGCTTTTTCAATTTCATCAAATAATATGATAGAATAAGGATTTCTTCTGACTTTTTCTGTAAGCTGACCGGCTTCATCGTATCCTACATATCCAGGAGGTGCTCCAATTAACTTTGAAACGGCATGTTTTTCCATGTATTCTGACATATCAAGTCTTATTATAGAATCTTCATTATAGAATAATTCACACGCAAGTGATTTTACTAGTTCTGTTTTTCCTACGCCTGTAGGGCCTACAAATATGAAGGACGGTGGACGTTTCCTGTTTCTTAAACCTGCCCTATGACGTCTTATTGCGTTAGATAAGACAGATACAGCTTTGTCTTGCCCCACAATTCTTTTATGAAGGTTTTCTTCTAAATGAAGAAGCTTTTCGGATTCTACTTCTGTAATTTTTTTAGCAGGTATCTTAGTCCATAGCTCGATTACATCTGCTAAGTCTTCACGCGTTACTATAGCTTTCTTTATTTTCTTTTCAAGTTCTTCAATTTGGTTTAATAAATTACATTCCTTTGTTTTTAGATCCGCAGCTTTTTGGTAATCTTCGATTGAATCAGCAGATACAGCTGATTCTTTTTCTTCTTGGATTCCTCTTAGTTGTGCTTTTAGTATTTCAAGTTTTACAAGAGGTTTGTTGTTTAAATTTATCCTTGAGGAAGCTTCGTCTATTAAATCAATCGCTTTGTCAGGCAGAAATCTGTCATGAATGTATCTTTCAGACATAGATATCGCAAGTTGTAAAGTTTCATTAGGTAATGTGACCTTATGGAACTCTTCGTAGTATGGGCGTATTGTTTTTAAGATATTAAACGTTTCTTCAGGAGTTGGCTCATCAACCATTACAGGTTGAAATCGTCTTTCGAGTGCTGAGTCTTTTTCAATATGCTTCCTGTATTCTTTAAGAGTTGCGGCACCAATTAACTGGATTTCTCCGCGAGATAACGCAGGTTTTAGAATATTGGCTGCATTCATCGCACCTTCTGCATCTCCGGCACCTGTTATCATATGAAGTTCGTCAATTACTAAAATGATGTTTCCGGCATTTTTTGCCTCTTCAATAATTCCTCGCATACGTGATTCAAACTGACCTCTAAATTGGGTACCTGCAACAACGGCAGTTATATCAAGCTGGTATACTTCATGGTTAAATAGCTTTGGCGGAACTTTTTTATTAGCTATTCTTTCTGCAAGAGCTTCTGCAATAGCTGTTTTTCCGACACCGGGTTCACCTATTAAAACAGGATTATTCTTTGTACGGCGGTTTAGTATCTGGATTGTTCTTTCAATTTCCTTTTCACGTCCGGCAACTTTATCTAATTTTCCTTCTTTTGCAAGTACGGTTAAGTTAATACCATAGGTATCTAAGAGTTTTTTCTTTTTATTTGCTTTTCTTTCTTGAACTTTTACTTTTGAGGTTGAAGCATTACTGTCTTCCGGTTGTTCAGCAAACATTTTTGCAAATGCTCCCAAAATAGATTTCTCGTCTGCTACCATAGAGTTGGAGTCAGCATTTTCATCTGAAATGTTAGATAAAAAGCCTTCCATTTCATTTGTTAGTGCTTCTAATTCTTCTTCACTCATACCGGATTGAAGTAACATACTATTTATAGGGTCTATACCTCTTTTTTTAGCACATTCAAAGCATAAACCTTCTGTAGTTTGCTTACCGTTTTCAACTTTTGTCATAAATATTGCTGCTAAATTTTTATTACATTCTGAACATAACATATATATTTTTCTTGTATGATATATTTAACAACTTAAATACAACATACGTCTCCTTTCTTTATT
>CAZXFU010000099.1:0-4333 GCA_964640345.1 uncultured Eubacteriales bacterium | reverse complement strand
CATTATTAAATTCATATCTATGTCTATGTCTTTCTTCAATAAAATCCGTTTTATACGCCTCTTCCATAAAAGTACCCTCTTTTATTTTACAAGGATATTTTCCAAGTCTCATTGTTCCTCCTTTAGACTCTACATATTTTTGATCTTCCATAATATGAATAACAGGATTAGTAGTCTCGGGGTTAATCTCTGAACTATTTGCATCCTTAAGCCCCAAAACATCTCTTGCAAACTCAACAACGGCCATCTGCATACCAAGACATATTCCAAAAAACGGGACATTATTCTCTCTGGCATACTTAACGGCAAGAATTTTACCTTCGATACCTCTGTTCCCAAAACCGCCCGGAACTAAAATACCATCTGCGTGAGAAAAAATATCTACATAATTATTCTCATTTACTTTATCTGCATCAACCCAATCAATATCAACCTCTGCCCCAAGATGAATACCGGCGTGCTTTAATGCCTCGGCAACGCTTATATAAGCATCATGCAATTCAACATATTTACCGACCAAAGCAATTTTAACCTTCTTAGTAAGAGATTTACTCTTTTGAGTAACTTCTATCCACTCTTTCAAATCCGGCTCATTATTCGTAAGCCCTAATCTATCGCAAACAGCATTAGCAAGTCCTTCTCTTTCTAACATAAGAGGGACGTCATATAAACTTTCCGCATCCAAATTCTGAATTATGCTCTTTGCAGAAATATTACAAAACAGTGCCATTTTAGCTTTCATCTCGTTGCTAAGCGGATATTCAGTTCTGCAAACTAAAATATCCGGTTGAATGCCGATGTTTCTAAGCTCCTTAACACTATGTTGACTAGGCTTTGTTTTTAACTCTCCCGACATCTTAAGATATGGAACCAACGTAACATGAACATAAGCAACATTCTCAGTTCCAACCTCAATTCCTATTTGTCTTATCGCTTCTAAAAAGGGTAACGATTCAATATCTCCAACCGTACCCCCGATTTCAGTTATAACAATATCCGTATTATCCTCTTTTGCAACAGCATATGCCTTTTCCTTTATTGCATTAGTAATATGAGGAATAACCTGAACTGTTCCGCCCAAATAATCTCCTCTACGTTCCTTATTAATAACACTCCAATAAATTTTTCCGCTCGTAATACTGCTATTTTTACTCAAATTTTCATCAACAAATCTCTCATAATGTCCTAAATCCAAATCTGTTTCTGTTCCATCATCGGTTACAAAAACCTCTCCATGCTGATACGGACTCATCGTACCCGGATCTACATTTATATACGGATCAAATTTCTGATTTTTTACCTTATAACCCCTTGCTTTTAATAACCTTCCCAAGGAAGCTGCTGTAATTCCTTTTCCCAATCCTGACACAACGCCTCCTGTAACAAAAACATATTTAGTCATTACTATACCCCTTTCAACAAAATTCGCACAAAAACCAAAAAAAGAGCCACTAACAGAGTAGCTCTTTTAGTGGCTCTTTTTTGTTATATCATATTATAAGAAATTTAACAATACCCAAAAAGAAAAAATTAAAATTATATTCTGGCTGCCGTCCTCATATCCATTCTGATTTTATCCGCAACCATAGCAATAAACTCACTGTTAGTCGGCTTTCCTCGTTCCGGATTTATAGTATATCCAAATGTATTTTCTAAAACATCAACTCTGCCCCTAAGCCAGCAAACCTCAATTGCATGTCTTATCGATCTCTCAACCTTAGCTGCAGTTGTCTTGTACTTTTCAGCGACATCAGGATACAATTCTTTAGTTATACCTGTAATCAGTCCTCTGTCCTCTACAACTTTCAAAATTGCCTCTCTTAAAAATTGGTGTCCACTTATATTCGCAGGTATACCAACTTTATGCATCAAATTAGTAACCTCTATTTCAGCATCCAAGACCTCATTTTGCTTGCTGGCTGTAAAATATTCATTTCCGTAGGTAGATGTTACAAAATTACTGGAAGCAACAGATGAATCTCCAAATGCACTCCTTATCCTATCTGCTAAAACAGGTAGTTCATATGGCTTTAACATAAAACAATATGCTCCGAGTTCTAAAGCCTCTTTTATTGCAAACTCCTGTGAAATTGCTGACTGCAGAACAATTTTGGGCATCTTTTCTACCCTGTTCTCAACTAATTTCTCCATTACACCAAGTCCATCTAACTCAGGCATAATCAAATCTAGCAAGACAACATCCGGTTGACACTTTATAATCTTATCAAAAGCTTCTTTCCCATTTAATGCGACATCAATAACCTCCATATCTTTTTGAGAAGAAAGAAACTTGCTAACAATCCCCACAAAATTTTTATTATCATCGCAAACTAACACTTTCATCTTTTTTCCTCCGTTCGTCTTATGTATTTTGTCATTCTTTTTCTTATAGTGACAGCGGCTGTAAAAACAACAATGAATTTATTATATACATTACAAAAATTTTATTCAAGCAAGAAACAGTGTAACAATTCTCAATTATATTACACCAGGTTTTATTTTTCGACAAAACTCGCACAAAAAAACAACGCAGTTAAAACAACTCTTTTAACTACGCCGTTTTTATAGTTACTTTCTACTTATTTCTTGCATCAAGCTCCGCTCTTCTATCTTCATACCCCGGTTTCCCAAGTAAAGCGAACATATTTTTCTTGTAATCTTCAACACCAGGCTGATTAAACGGATTAACTCCAAGTAAGTAACCACTTATACCGCAAGCCTTCTCGAAGAAATAAATAAGTTCGCCGATATTTCGTGGTGTAATCTCATCAATTTCTACAATCATGCTAGGTGCATCTCCGTCATAATGTGCCATAACAGTTCCAAGAAGAGCTTTCTCGTTAACATCATTCATGCTCTTTCCGGCTAAATAATTAATCCCGTCCAAATCAAGCATATCTTCTTTAATAATAATCTCACTTCTTGACTGTTTAATCTTTATAACCGTCTCAAACAACTCACGTCGCCCATCCTGAATATATTGACCCATAGAATGAAGATCTGTTGTAAAATCAACACCTGATGGGAAAATACCTTTATGATCTTTACCTTCACTCTCACCGTAAAGCTGCTTCCACCATTCCGTAAAATAATGCATACAAGGCTCATAATTAACTAATATTTCAGTTTTCTTTCCAACCTTATATAAAGCATTTCTGTAAATTGCATACTTATAGCTCTCATTTTCTTCAGAACCAACCATATATCTTTCTCTCGCTTCAGCAGCACCCTGCATCAACTCATCAATATCAATTTCAGCAACAGCAATAGGAAGTAATCCTACCGGAGTAAGAACAGAAAATCTTCCGCCAACATCATCAGGTATAACAAAGGTTTCATATCCTTCAGCATCAGCCATAGTCTTTAATGCTCCTTTTTCTTTATCTGTAGTCACATAAATCCTAGTCTTAGCGTACTCTTTTCCGTACTTTCTCTCCATAAAATCTTTTATAATTCTAAAAGCAATTGCAGGTTCTGTCGTTGTTCCTGACTTTGAAATAACATTAACCGCAATATCTTTATCAACAATATACCTAAGAAGAGAAGACATATATTCCGAGCTGATATTCTGACCTAAGAATACAACTTCTGTTTTCGTAGTCTTTCTAAAAGGATCTCTAAACATATCAATTACAGCACGTGCACCTAAATACGATCCGCCAATACCAATAACAATTAACACATCTGCCTGACGTCTAATTTTTTCAGCTGCGACCTTAATTCTTTCAAATTCCTCTTTATCATAGTTAACAGGCAAATCAACCCAACCTGTGAAATCTGAACCCTCGCCTGTTTTATTGTGTAACATATCATGGCATTCACTAACCTTCTTTTTTAAGGAAGATAACTGGATTTTACTTACAAAATCCTCAACATACTTCGTATTAACTGTTATAGCCATTTTTTTCCCCTTCCTGACACTACTAGTCAACAAAATTTTAAGAATCAGTATCTGCTTACATAACCGTCATTCTTCAAAAATTCAAGAAGTCTGCTCTTTTCGGCTTCAACTTCTTCTCCGGTTAAAGTATGATCTTCTGCCTTCCATGAAAAAGTAAAAGTCATACTCTTTTTGCCCACAGGCAAACCTAATCCATTGTATAAATCGACAAATTTTATTTCATTTATAATAGGACTCTCAAAATTATTTAAATCTTTTTTAACATTTTCATATGTTTTATTCACATCAACTAGCAAACTCAAATCAAAACTTACAGTAGGGTATTTAGAAACAGCGGTAAACTTAGGTTCATTATACACCAATTTATAAAGATTAAATAAATTAATCTCTGCAATCGCAATATTTAACTTCTTATCAATGTTATTTTTTATC
>CAZXFU010000098.1:0-4351 GCA_964640345.1 uncultured Eubacteriales bacterium | reverse complement strand
TTACTTCCTATAATACCACCTCCTCTTTTGAGGAAATAAAAGTAAACGACAAGCTTCCAGGCTATTTAGAAAGAACAGGTGTATACAACATTCTGCAGTCAGTAGCGGATATAGAGAAAATTTACTTAGCCGATGCTTCAGGTCTTTTAAGTGGTTTTTATGAAGAGCCTTATAGAAGAGATGGCGTTTTAGTTGAAGGTGAAACAGAAGTCCCTTCTACTACAAGTACTGTTACAAAGTGGAAGTTTGTAAACGACGTAGATACCGCAAAAGCCAGAGGAGTTTCTATAGATGTTGGTTCAAAGTACTTCAAAGGACATCTACTCGGAAGAGGATACTTTGATGATGAACCCCTTAGATTAACTGCTGGGGACTATACCCTTGACGTTAAAGGGGTATGTCACCCGAGTGAAGATGGAACAAAACTAGTACGAGAAGCGGATAACTCCTACTATAAAGGAAAAGTTCTCCTTACCTACGACATTTTATCTAATGCAACTTCCTCATTGTTTAATAAGGTACAGATAGAAAATTTTAATACCTTCCCGATCAGATCTTTGGATGATGTAGTCACTAGAGCGGATTATGATGGAAGAACATACTCCGGTGCTGAAGCAAAGAACCTGCTTTCCGATGACGACTATAATAAGATGGTTAAGAGTGGGAACTATAAGTACGAATCCATTCTTAATTATCCGGAAAAGCTTAATGCTCTGAATGAAGATGATAATGGAAAGAACATCGCTGACAGCGAGCAGATTCTAAAATACCTTACGGACTTAATAGGAAGCATTAACACCGAGGATAAAAATTCCTATTCTCTCTATCTAGACTTAACGGACGAAGATGGACCATGCGTATCCAGTAGGACTTCCTATCAGACAACTGTTACAAAAGTAAGGGTTCCTAATTTTAAGAAGGATAATTGCGGGCATATCAAACAGGATGGATATAAGGATCAAGAAATTCCTTCCACGCTCGTAAATACAGTCCCTACCGGGGGATCTTTAGGGGATATCTACACCCAGCTTAATAAGACGTTTGCAGTTTCTTATGAAGTAAGGTTAAAAAGTATTACCTCTAAAGATATAGATGATGCAAACGCCGGTAAAATATCGTTAAGTGATATAAAAGAACAGGAAGGAAATGCTTTCAACTTTAACATAAAGATGATCACCCCGATGGAGGTATTCTCAACTAAGAACCACTATATCACTTCGAAATTTGTAGATGTATACAATGGATCCAAATCGTTCAGAAGTGAAAGTAAGCTTGCTACCAGTGAAAGAATAATTCCTACAGGTACGATTCTTGTATATCCTGAGTATAGTAAATATCTTCCTACTACGATGTTCCTTCTATCTAAAACCGATTTAGGCTTAGAGGTAGAGGACAATGGTAACAAAGAAACAGAAAAAGAGTCCCCGCGTAGATCTATGGTTAGTTTTGTTGCGAAGAGAACCAACAGCCAACCTAATTCCGTAGTAAGTTTTAAGGTAACAAGCGTAAGGGAATTTAAACCCTCTAAGATAAAGAAAGTAACTTTAAAAACAGGGGATAATAAATATGAGACCGTTAATTATGATTACGGGCTCTACCCTATATACAAAGTAAACGCTGTTCAGAAGGTTACTGGATTTGAAACGATAAGAGTAAGTCTTAATTCTACCACTGTTACTAACTCCCAAGGTATATCGTTCAACTTCCGGGATATTATTAATGGTGTTTATTCCGTTGCAGCCGGAAATGAAAGAATTGTTTACAATTACGCAACTGTCGGAGCTTCCTCGGATACAAACAGTGCTTTAAGAACCGTTAAGAGTGTAAAAGCAGTTAATAGACTTAATGCTCTTATGGCTGCAATGTCTAGTGAGGAAGAGGTCGAAGAAAGTATTTCTACTACTTCCTCATCTTCCGATACCGAGATAAGGACTAACAATCTTACATCCAGAGAAACCTCAGCTACCAAAAATGCCAGCGGAGTAGAATCCGTAGAAAAAGATGTTGCTGCTACAAAGAACCAAGCAAATCCGGGATATGGAATCGCTGATGCAAGTAATACGAATTTTGTTAGAGGGTATTCCTACAATAAAAAGTCTAATGTAACTATCACTCCTGTAAGTAATACAAATACTTCCGATGAGGAAGGAACTGTTTCTATGGGCGGTTCTTCTAATATACCGGAAGCTACTCAGTCAGGATTTAATACATATCATATGAATACGGAGGCCATTCAGAGGTGCTGGTACTACCTTTCTCAGGACGCGGGTAAGAGACGTGTTCCCTATAACTGGGTATATGTAGATGTTCCTAAATATTCTACTACCTCCTATGAATACGTGCCCTCTGTTAGTGATGCTTACGATTGCTATATTTATGTCCTCGAGCCAATGACTCTTGAGTTAGACAGCATAACGTTATATGATCAAAAAAATAACAAGATTTCGTTTAGTGATATTTCGAACGTAGAAATTATTCCGATGTCTTATCCTAGCTCATTTTTCGCGGTAAGTACTTTAAAGGATAATACTAATCAAACTGTTTATCAGTTAAAGAATAGAAAAGACGTTGTATCCTTAAAAGATAGGCTAATAGTTCCAGGATTACCGGCGTTCACAAGTAAGGAAGATCTCCTTACAAAATATACAAGAGGCATTCCGATGGAACCGATTGCTAATATGATTTACAGTAAGGATTCTTCTACTAATCAGGTTATTAGCAGTATTCTCGGCAATGCTATTTATTCTGTATTAAAGTCGTGGAAATTATCCGGTTTAAGTGAAACAGCGGGTACTGTGAACTCCCTTTTATTAGAGGACTTCCCCGAAATGGTAAAGGGCCTGGTAGAAGCAAAGCCTGTTCTTAGAAAATTAAGTAATGCAGGTTTTACTATTAACTTAGGGGAATCCCAGTATACGATTACTCCCAACGATATAAATACAATTATAAGTAGAATTACGGATGAGGATGTTGTATATAAGAGAGAATATACAGTAACAAGAGATACTTCCGAGGATGATCCGAAGTGGCTTGATAATAATAATATTACAGACTACACCGGGGATGATTATCAAAAAGCGTTTATCAAAGAAGCTAAGACGAGATTAAGGGGAATAAAGGTTAACTATACTAAATCAAAAACAGGTATTAGTAGACCTTCTCTTAAAAGAATTGCAGTAGAGGTAGAAAAAGCATTCTCTACATCCAACAGTTTAGATGAGAATCTCTGTAGGACATTAGATAGCTTCTTCGGTAATGATACGAAAGCATTCTTAACATTAGGGGCTTCCGAGGAAACAGACGTTTCAAATAGTACTAACCTCAACCTAATTGCTTCTGAAAATACGCTTGCATTAGGTAACAAAATCAATGAAGAGTTTGAGAGTGTTATCCTAGAAATGGCGTTAGAGGTAGCAGATAAGAATAATGCGAAGACCCTAAACAAAGAAGTTCTCCCTATCTTTGGGAAGTATTTAAACGGAAAACCTAGTAGCTGGTCTTCCTCCGTAGATGCAATAGAATCCACGGTTAAAACAGTAGGAGGAGGATTCAAACTTCTAGGATACTCTTCTTCTAATGCTCCCTACAGAAAGTTACTTGAAAGCATAAAGAATAATTATAGAAGTTATTATAAGTATTCCACCCAACCCTATTATTGGCGAAGAATGAGCTTTGACGTATGGGTAAGAACGTATGCTTTGGATGTTGATGAATCGGATATTACGGATTATGGGACTTTCCGGGAGAAGAGTTCCGTGTATTGGCTCTTCAGCTGGCTCTTCAGTTACATAGGAATCTACAACCTACGTAACAGAATATTAATAGACTTAAGAAATCTAGTATATCAGCAGATTACTTCCGAGATAAGAGCAATTTATAGTAATTCAGTTAATATGCCTAGTATGAGTCAATTAGCTGATTATGTAGGGGAAATACAATCCGGGGAAACTCATTTTAATTCTACATTCGGTATTCTAAGTGATAAGCCTGTAACAGAAGACAATGATCCGGGAGTAGTGGGAGGAAAGTTCTGCGTTACGGAGATTATTCCTTATTACAATGTAAGTTTAAACTCTTTTATAGCCCCTACGAAGTTTAGTGATATCGAGACCACCACGGGCTATAAGCCTAAAACTCCTTATTTAAATAAGAAGAACGAAGATGGAACAACTTCTGATGGGTATAGTGATACTTTAGATGAGTTCGCAAACCTCGCTCGTCAAACGTTTGTGATGTACTCTGAACCGAAAAGTGATGCGAAAGTAATTGTTCTTAAGGGTATAGCCAATTATGTAAAAACGGCTCTTGAAGGAACAGGAAGTGATAGGTATTATGTAAAGTATGTTAAAGG
>CAZXFU010000097.1:0-4402 GCA_964640345.1 uncultured Eubacteriales bacterium | reverse complement strand
GTTTAAGAGGAATTGAAAAATTAAAAAAGCAGCTTCATATTTGAGCTACTTTATAAAGTATACCGTATATATTTATTGAGAGGTGGTGTGATGGGTGTTAAATGATGAAAAGTATGATTTTTCGAAAGAAACAAATTTTAAAGAAAAATTATTTAAAGAGTGCATTGAAAAGAAGTTAGAACCGGAAAGCAAGAAAACTACCCGCATACCTGTTAGCTTAGACGAGCTCGAAAATAAGGTAAT
This sequence comes from uncultured Eubacteriales bacterium, assembly GCA_964640345.1. GTDB lineage: Bacteria > Bacillota > Clostridia > TANB77 > RGIG9151 > RGIG9151. The sequence goes on along the minus strand of CAZXFU010000097.1, from coordinate 4,159 downwards.
CACGAAAATAGAGAAGAATAAAGGTATGGATAAAGAAATAAAAATGAATAAAGAGATATAGTATTCGTGTGTAATATTATTTGAAAAGTGAGGTAAATTTTCATGGGGAAAATCCTTAAAAAGATAAGAAACTGGATAATAACAGTTGCTGTTTTAGCGACAATGTTAGGATATATTTTAAGAATGGTGCTTGAAAATTATGAGGTTACAAAAACGGCTTTTTCTAATAAGGATTATGCTTTACTTTTTAAGCCGGAATTGTTTTTAGAGCTTACTACATATGGTTATGGTATTCTTGTTATTGCATTTTTCATTGTTATGTATTTTGTCTTTTCAAATGATTCGTCAAAAAAATCTAAAAGGATGCTAAAGTCAAAGGCAGAAGGAATTGAAGGAGCACTTGAAAATTCAAGATTTTTGACGGATAAAGAAAGAGACGATTTGTTTAAACCTTACAAATACAGTAAATTAAGCGAAGTAAAAAAAGATGGGGTACCTGTAAGAGCAGTAGTTAGTGGAAGAGATATGGAGATTAACATTTCATCTCCTATGCATGGTCTTATTATTGGAGCAACAGGTAGTGGAAAAACAACTACTTTTATAAACCCTATGATACAGATTTTAGGCGAGTCTTCTGCCGGCTCATCTATGATTATGACAGATCCTAAAGGCGAACTTTTCCAACTGCATAGTAAAAAACTTAAAGAAAAAGGCTATAAGGTTATGGTTTTGGATTTAAGAGAGCCATATTCTTCTTATCGTTGGAACCCGCTAGGCGAGATTTATGACAGATATCAAGAATACATTTCTTACGGAAAAGGAATCTTTAGTCGCGGAGATAGTCCAGCTGATTCAGGGTTAGAGCTTACGGCACCGGCAGAGGCGTTTGAACCGTTTTGGTTTGAGTATGAGGGGAAGGGATATCCTAATAAGAAAGCTTTGCTTACTGTGGTAAAAACAAAGAGACAAAAAATTTATGACGGGATATATGAGGATTTAAACGATTTAGTTAGTGTTTTATGTCCTATTGAGTCTAAAGATGATCCGGTTTGGGAAAAAGGTGCTAGGTCAATAATTATGGCTACACTTCTTGCAATGCTTGAAGATTCTGAAGATCCTGAACTTGGAATGACTAAAGAAAAATTTAATTTCTTTAACTTAAATAAAGCCATCTCAAATTCCGAAAACGATTTTCTAGCGTTAAAAAGATATTTCCAGGGCAGAAACAAGTTGTCTAAAGCTGTTACTCTAAGTCGACAAGTTTTAAGTGCAGCTGACAATACTCTATCAAGTTATATGTCTATTGCATTTGATAAAATGAATATGTTTAACGATGAAGGAATTTGTGCTTTAACGTCTGCAACGGATATTGACCCGGATGAATTTGCAGACAGACCTACGGCTTTATTTCTAAAGATACCTGACGAAAAGGATACAAGGCACGGTCTTGCTGCAGTATTTATATTAAGTATATATAAAGCTCTTATAAAGAAAGCATCGGCGAGAGAAGATTTATCTTTACCTAGAAATGTGTATTTTATATTAGATGAATTTGGCAATATGCCAAAAATTGAGAAGTTTGATAAAATGATTACAGTAGGACGTAGCAGAAAGATTTGGTTTAATATGGTTGTTCAGTCGTATGCACAACTTAACAATGTTTACGGAGATACTGTTGCAGATATCGTTAAGAGTAACTGCGGTATAAAAATGTTTATTGGTTCAAATGATATAGGAACTTGTAAGGAATTTTCAGAGCTATGTGGGAATATGACAGTTACAACAAACAGTGTTTCGTCTTCCACGGGTGATAAGAGCGGTCAAATAAATTATTCGTCTCAAATTCAAACAAGACCGCTTATTTATCCGTCTGAGTTGCAGAAACTAAATAATTCTAAGGATATGGGAAATGCGATAATAGTTACATTTGGTAACTACCCGCTTAAAACAAAGTTTACGCCAAGTTTTAAGTGCCCGATGTATAAGATGGGAATGATGGAGCTTGATGAAATAAAGAGTAATGCGTTTTTTGCAGATGATATATACTATGATTTAGATGCAAGAAATGATGTTATTTTTAGAAGACAAGAATCCAGCGAGGCGGCTTCTGATGAAGAAGAGTAAGAATTAAATTACGGTAATATAATAAAAAATTATATTATATATTACTACTAATGAAAGGAGGAAAATAGATGAATACCTTGTTAAGATTAGTGCCTTTAGATGCAGTTAATCCTTTTGAGGGAATTTCTAAACCGATTGTTGATTTGCTAAATATGGTTATGGGCCCTTTAATCGCCATAGTTGGTGCGGTTGGTGCCATTTATTGCGTAATTTTGGGAGTAAAACTTGCAAAGGCTGAAGAACAGCAAGATAGAGAAAAAGCTAAGGGTGCATTAAAGAATGCAATAATAGGCTTTGTCCTAATTTTCGTTTTGGTAGTTGCTTTGAAGGTAAGCTTACCTTTATTTGAACAATGGATGGAGACAGCATCATCCGGTAATTAATGCTGCATAGGAGACAACAAAAACTGCAAAAGATAAATATATAACTGAATTCTTTTGCAGTTTTTATTGTAATATAGTTAATGTTGATATTCCTTTATACCTACAATAACTAATAGGAAAGTAGATGAGAGAATGAAAACAAAATATTTTATAAATAAAGTCATTGCAATACTTTTTGTTACCATGTTTTTTATAGGAAATGGTATTGCTTATGCTGAAAACAATGTTGAAAATGTCAGCACGGAGGAAGACAGTACTCCGCCTGTTACGGATAAATCTATTGAGCGTACATATGATGCAAGTAAAAATATGTACAAATATGCCCTTTCTGAAAATACTACTTTTTCGTCAAGTGTGCCAAATGGTGTGATAACAAATGATGAGGTTTATATTGATATTTCAGATAAGGTTTCTTACCAATTTACTAAGGATGGTGAAAAATATAATTATTCCCGTGGAGAGGCTATTACTGACGATGGTATTTATAATTTGGCAGTTACGGTTGACAATGTTTCAGATTTTAAATTTGATTTTTCAAACTTTAATTTCTCACTTGATTCTCTTGAAAATGTTCCTGAATATGAAAATGAAGGTACTGAAATTGTGTCTGAAACTGTTGATGAGAGCAATGATGTAAATGTTGTGAATGAATCGTGGGGCTTGCCCAACGGAACAGTGTTTAATTTCAAGTTTAGAATTATAAGTAAAACCTGTAATAATATAAATATATTCAACTTACCATCAGATTATGCATTTGATTCAATAATTTTTGGAGAAGATTCAGTGGGAGACGTAAAAAAGCTTAATAGTTTTTCACTGAGCACTGACGGGAAATATGTTTTTAATTTCTATGATATCAATAATCCAAAGAAAAGATTTTCGACTGAAATTATTGTTAAGAGAAATTTGCCAATATTAAAACTTCAAGGTGTTTCAAATGGACTCGCCACATATAGCTCAGTTAGTGTAGATACATATGAAGATGATGTTACATATATAGCTACATGTAATGGAGAGTCAATAAAACCATATAGCGGTGCTTTTTCAGAAGCGGGTTATTATGTTGTGACTGCAAAAGATGAAGCCGGGAATACAAATGAGTATAATTTTAGAATTCTTTATACAATGAATATATCCGGTGGAACTGTTATAGCAATTGCTGTTATTCTTTTAGGATCTTTGGCAGGATATATTATTTATCTTAAAAAGCACATGAGAGTATATTAAATCGATTAAAGGATGGAGATATTTTGACTAAGTTTTTTATGTATCTTTGCTTTTTTTGCAAAATCGGTAATTGGATAAAAAACGCTTGGAACAAGATTGTTGATGCACTAAAAGAGGTAGCGGATTTTGTTACGGAGCTTGCAGAAAAAGTTATAACGTTTATATTTGATAAAGTGCTTGGACCTGTTATTGAAGCCGTGATCGAGCCGATTATTAGTGCTACACTTACTAAATTTAGTGAGATATTAAAGGGTGTTGTAAGTGCAGTAATGCCGGTCGTCGAGAAATTTATAATTGATATTGCAGAGCCAATATTTAATTTGGTTATTTCCGTATTAAATGCGATATGGACGCCGATAAATTTTGCAATATTTACTGGTGCGTTAAAATTAATGGATCTGCTTGAAAATGTTTTTGATATTTTT
>CAZXFU010000096.1:0-4461 GCA_964640345.1 uncultured Eubacteriales bacterium | reverse complement strand
CAGTACTAATTTCCAGTTTGCAAAAATTTGAAAAAGTAAATTCCAGTTTGTAAAATATTTAAAAAAAATATAAATTGGAGGTGTTTTTTATGAAAAACAAACATTTAACTTTTAAAGATAGAGTTCTTATTGAAGATCTATTGAATCGTGGCAATGCCACTTTAACTACTATCGCCAAATCTTTTGGCAAAGATGTTTCTACCATTTCTAAAGAAATTAAGAAACACATAGTTCTAACCAACCAACGTGGTCTTGGTACTCTTAAGATGTGCGTTAAAAAGTCAACTTGTAGAGTTAGAAACTTAGGTTGTACAAATTGTAAGCATAAAGAAGGTTACTTATGCTCTCATTGTGGTGAATGCGAATTTGTATGTAAAGAAAGAGATACAGTTTGCAGTAAAAGAAAGAAGCCACCTTATGTTTGTAATGGTTGTATTAATGTAAAAACATGTAGATTCGAAAAAGGTTTTTACAGAGCTAAAATAGCACAAGACCAATATGAGAACGAATTAACGCATTCTAGGTGTTTAGTAGCCTTAAATAGACCAGAAACTTATGCTATTGACCAAATCATTACACCAGCAATTGAAGATGGCCAATCCGTTCATCATATCTACGTCACTAATAAAGATAAAATTAGTGTTACAGAAAGAACCATCTACAATATGCTGCACCAAGATGTATTTACTGCAACTTTAGTAGACCTACCTAGAACGGCCCAACGAAAAATTCCTAAAGTTTACAAATACAAGAGGCCAAAAGATAAAAATGTATTAGAAGGAAGAACTTATATAGACTTCATCAAATACACTCAGAACGCTCCTTATGAGGTTCTTCAATTAGACACTGTTATTGGCAACCCATCAGGGGCTGCACTTCTAACTATGGAATTTGTTAATTCTAAATTATTATTAGCTTTCTTAATTAAAGAAAAAACAATTTCCTATGTCTCAAAAGTATTTTACAACATTAGACAAATTTTAACAAAACTAAACTTATCTCAACACGACCTAGTCAATTAAAAAATTAATTTTCAGTATCTTCAGCTGTTTTTTTTCTACTAAATGCCTTAACTATCATATCAACAAGTTTCTTATTGTAGATTGCGAAAGTCAAAGCAAGAAATCCTAATATATAAATGCCCAGCCCAAGCCAAACATTTGGAATAAAAGTACATCCATAAAAACAAGCAATGGATAAAATCATATATATGAAGTTTCTAAGCCATTTTACATGATGTTGCCTAATAAAATATAATTCCACTAATATGTACCATAGCAATAGTACAAATATTGATATTATAGAGATAGCATTAGTAGACTTAAATATATAATAAACAATTAAATCTGCAATAACAGCAATTGCAAGCACTATTAAGGATTTAATAAAATAATTACCAATCTTATTATATTTTTTATAACAATTATACTTTATAACCGAAATACTTGATGATATTAATACTCCAGGTAATATTATTCTAAATGTGGTTAAACTTGGAATATAATCTTTTAAGAAATAAGATATAAAAGGAACTAATATAAAATACGCTAATAAACAAAATGATACAAACACTAGTAATATAGCATTTAATTTAGGATAATCATTTTCCACCTTACTTTCGTCCATTGTTTTTAATGTTGGATATAAAACTGTTGATATTGCGCTTGTGGCTATAGTTATTAAATTAATCATTGAATAAGCAAACGCGTATACAGAATAAGTATCAACATCAAAAAAGATATTTACGACTTGTTGATCTACTGTAAATATAAATTGTCCAACTAAATTAGCGACCAATAATGGGAATCCTATCTTGTAGAAATTAAATATTTCACTTTTAACCTCTACAAATTTAACACCTTTGCCAAATGAAATATCTCGATATGTATATACATACCAAAAAGTTAAAATGTACTTAATTACTAGATAACAAATAATATATATCCAATAATATATCGCCATATTAGCAAATTTATATAATAAATATAACCCTACTACAGAGATTATTTTTAATGATGTATTTAATATACTCCTAAACGAAAGCTTTTTAAACTGCATCGTAACTTGAGTAATAAACTCATAATAACTAGTCATTAATGAGGTCAATACATCAAGTCCGACAAATATTAAAATAAGGCCTATATTTATTCCACTTAATATTGTTCCTACTATTACAAATATAAGTGTTATTGCCATAGTAACTAAAAATAAAAAATAGGTAAAAGTTCTAAATTTTTTCTTATCTAGTTCTTCATATTTTTTACCGGCATAATACAAATATATTCCATCTACAAATCCAAAATGAAATAGACCTATATATGAAGCATAAAGCGTAAATGTTTTGTAATATCCATAGTCGGTAACTCCCATTATCTTAGGGATAATAAATCCTATTAATACGCCCGATAATGTTGTTAACAAGTTACTGAATATTACTACAATTATGTTAGATAAAACCTTTTTTGTAGAACTTACTTGTTCCTCACTAGAAGCAATTGATGATTCAGTTATATCTTTATTTTCTTCCATTTTTAAGGTTTTTCTCCTTTCTATCTAACATAGAATTATATTAATTATAATCTATATTAATCCGATTTTTTAATTATTTTTGCAGGTATTCCTCCAATTACGCAATTGTCTGGAAACGTTTTATTAACAACACTATTTGCCGCAACTATACAATTATTGCCTATATGTGCTCCTGCCAGAATAACCACATTATCACAAATCCACACATTGTCACCTATAACAATCTCTCCATTTGAAACTAATGGTAGTTGAACACGAGGCATAGAATAATCAAAACTGTTTCCATGAGAATGATCTTCTATTAAAATATTAGAGCCCATAAGAACATCATTACCAATTGTAATCTTATTCATACATCCTATATGATTACTTCTATTCATAGAAACATTATTACCTATTATTAACTCTGGATTATATTTATTTCCTCGATAATTATCTATTGCTTCTAGCCATAAACCTTCATCACTTCTAAAATAATTACCAATAGTTATATACTGCATACCATTAATAAGATATGTCTTTCTATTTATTCTAATATGTTTTCCATGTTTCTTTAACTTAAATATATATATATATGAATATAGTAGATTTAAACCTCTATTAATTATTCCTTTTTTCATAATAATTATTATCTCCTTTTACAATTTTATCTAATCAGTTTATATATTCACCATTTTTTTAGTGTAAATAGTTTTTCTCATAAACTTAACCTTTTTATTAATTGTTTCTACAATTGTTTTTTTTATTAAAAGTTTTACTTTCTTTTATCCACTCCAAATATTTAAAATTATTTTCGACCGTTGGTTCTAAAACCATACCTTCAGCCCATTCGTTCCAGGCGTTAAAGAATACATACTTGTCATTACTTATACTTGTTAAATATTTCATAAATAATTTTTTGTTTGGAGCAGATATAATATATCCTCTATACGAATGGCGCGGCGTGTTATCCCATTCACAAAACAAACCAGGTAAAACTTGATTTCCTTTGGGCTGTTTCATGATTTGATGAAACAAGCCATTCCCATTGTATTTTTCAACATATCGAATTTTATCTCTACCCAAGAAGTTTGCAATTCTCTTCATAAACACCTTAATTATTCCTATTAAAGTGTGTTTATAATCATATAACGAATAACTTGGTTGTCTTAAATGTATAAAATCAGACTCCCTTATATTATTTTTTAAAGTTTTATACTCACTAGAATTTGAAGCAGTATAAATAATAGAGATTCCATCAAAGCCATTCTCAATACATCTCTTATTAAAATAATTCATCATTTTCTCTCTTTCAGCAAAATTCGTATTGAAAATCATAAACAATGGTTTATTGTCTTTTTTTTCATATCTCTCATCTTTAAAAAAAGGTAATAAATATAAAAAATGCTTTTCCCACATTTCTTCTTTACCATATTTTTGTTCCATTAATAAATCTTTTTTGCCATTCATTGCTTTATACCAACTATGATTTGCCCAACAGAAAAAAAACGGCTGATTTATATCCTTATTTTTTAGCAATTTTTCTGCAGGTTTTTCCAATAACAATTTACCTTCAGAAAAATAGTGATAATACACAAAACCATCAACTCCATACTTGTGCATTAAACTAGTTTCCCACTTGACAGTTCCTTCGTCTAATAAATTATAATAATTGTTGTTAAGTGGAACTTTTGGCTGATTATGCCCTTTATATAATTTCTGAGCTTTTGATACATGTGTCCACTCGGTAAAACCCTTTCCCCACCATTCATTATTATAATCCGTTTCATAAAATTGAGGTAAATAAAATGCAAATATTTTCATAATAAACTCCTATCTAAGTATTTTTTTGACTATTCGAACAAATACAACAAACACTCTAAAAGAATAATATTTTTTCTTACTAATACATTGCAATGCATATTGCATATGTTTGGAACAGGTTCTAATTAT
>CAZXFU010000095.1:0-4465 GCA_964640345.1 uncultured Eubacteriales bacterium | reverse complement strand
GTGTACCAAGAATGAAAGCAGTTATTGATGGAGAACAAGGTGGAATATCTAAAGCCGTTAATTGGAATGGCGGAGGTGGTTACACTTTCTATGATTTAGGTGAAACCATATTTGATGAGAATGGTAATATCAACAAGCAAGTTGATTTCAGAACCTTAGCAAGCCATGTATGGTTCACTGAAACTAAGACTCCATTAGCTAATTATGAAAAATCACCATTGCTTGGAATACACAATGGTATAGCTTATTATCTGTTATTCAACGGAATATTAGGTGATAAGAAACCAGATGGAGGTAATGTTTTAACACAGAAAGTATTAGATTCATTACCAGAGTATGAAGGTAAGAAGGTAATATATGGTGAAACTACAAGAATAAATACAGAGAAGCTGAAAACGAATAATATCGTATTTAAGCAGACTCCGTATGATGTAAAGGCAAGGTAAGTTATGGCATATTCAGTAAAAATAAAGAATATTCTGAGACAATTTAATAAGAAAATCCCTTTTCTTCAACCCGTATACGAAAGCATTGTAAATTCTTTAGAAGCACAAGCTACTAACATTATTGTGGAGTTTAAAGAAGAAGATTTATTACCATTGCCTGATGAAAATGGCACTATTATTGAAAAGAAAATTACAGGTTTTAAAATAACTGATGATGGAGAAGGTTTTAATGAAAAGAATCTTGCTTCGTTTAAAGACTATTTGTCTGATACAAAAATTTCATTAGGTTGTAAAGGTGTGGGACGATTTACTTGGCTTAAAGTATTTGAAGATATTAAAGTAGAAAGCCAAATAAATGGAATATTAGTAAAATTTGATTTCAATGAGAATACTTCATTAGATAGTATTCAAGAAACTATAATACCAGCACTAGGGAAAACTAAAACAACAATACATACAAAATGACAGAGGACAATAATGTTTGAATTAAAGGAATATCAGAAGAAGACATTAGATACATTAAGCACTTACTTGAAACAAGCAAGATTTAAAGGTGCTGAAGGTGCATATCATGAAATCAAAGAAATGAGTGCATACAATAAGATTAAGAATTTAGAAAATGTTCCTTATGTTTGTCTAAGATTACCTACTGGCGGTGGTAAAACTTATCTTGCCGCAAATTCTATTCCTTTAGTGGCTCATACATATCTTGAGACAGAAACTCCAATGGTACTATGGTTTTGTCCTACGACTACAATTAAGACTCAAACTATTGAAACGTTGAAAAATCCACGACATCCGAACCGAGAAGTTTTAGAGAAAGCTTTTGGTGGAAATGTCTTAGTATATGATATTGAAGATTATGCCAATATAAGAGCACAAGATATTGAAGGCAAGTGTTGTGTATTTGTATCAACTTTTCAGACTTTTAAAATAACTGATACAAATGCAAGACGGATTTATGCGCATAATGAGAACTTAGAACCTCATTTTAGCAAAATACCGAATTTACAAAGATTTGAAAACTTAGAACGAATTGAAGATGGTGAAGATAAAGGAAAAATTAAGTATTCATTTGCAAATTTACTCAATATCTATAGACCAATAGTTATTGCAGATGAAGCTCATAACAATTCTACAAAGTTAGCTTATGAAATGTTACAAAGAGTTAATCCATCTTGTATTGTTGAATATACGGCAACTCCAGCTAGTAATTCAAATGTACTACATCACGTTTGTGCAATGGAACTTAAAGTTGAAGAAATGATAAAGCTACCTATTATTTTAACTGTTCATCAAACTTGGGAACAGTCTCTTAATGCGGCTATTATAGCAAGAAAAGGTTTAGCAGAAATAGCACAAAAAGATAGTAATTATATTAGGCCTATACTTTTGATTCAAGCAGAAAGCAAAGATAAAGAAGTTACTGTTGATGTTATAAAAAAATATTTAATTGAACAAGAAAATGTTGAAGAAGAGAAGATAGCTATTGCAACAGGAGACCAAAGAGAGCTAGATGGAATAGACATATTTAATCCGAAATGCACGATAGAATATGTTATTACTGTAGAAGCTTTAAAAGAAGGGTGGGATTGTTCATTTGCATATGTATTCTGTTCAGTAGCTCAAAAACACTCTACAAAAGATATTGAACAATTATTAGGTAGAGTTCTAAGAATGCCTTATGCAAAATTAAGAGAACAGGAAGAATTAAATAAAGCATATGCGTTTGTATCTAATACAACTTGGCAAGAAGGGGTTGCTCAACTTAAAGACAGATTGGTAGAAATGGGATTTGAAGAAACCGAAATACCCGATACTATTCAAGGAAGGTTACCGATTACTTTAGGTGGATGTGATGATAAGAAACCTATCACCATTAATGTATCAGATTTTGATTTAGAGCTTTTTACTCCAGAAGAGCAAACTCAAATTGAAATTAAAGAGACATCTATCGGAAAAGTTGTTTCTATAAAGGAAGATACAGAAATAACTCCAGAGTTGGAAGAAAAAATAATTCAAGCGACACCGAAACAAGAACGAAAATCTGTAGAAATAAATTTAAAAGTAGAGCTAAGAAATCGTATTGTGTATGAAAGGAAATATCCATCACAAGAGAGAATGCCTTTTAAAGTTCCTCAATTACAACTATTTATTGATGATGATTGGACTAAGGATTATGATGAGTATTTCATTGACCCTAGTGGAAGATGGTTGCTAGATTATCCAGCAATTCTTTCAGAAGGTGAATTTAGAATAAGAAGCACAGGTTCTTCAATTTCAATAGATATAAATGGTAATCATATAGAAGATAGATATATCCAAGAAACAATGGCTTTAGATTTTGGTAAAGTACATACTGATTGGACAATCCCTAAATTAGCAATATGGATTACTCAACAAATTCCTGATAATTCAATTTCTCAACAAATACAAGTTACATTTATAAGACAGTTGTTGGAAAATTTATGCTTAGAAAGAGCAATACCTCTGAATGATTTATTAAGAACAAAGTTTATTCTTAAAGATGCCATAAAAGATAAAATAAATGAGTATAAACAAAAAGCAGAACAAACAGGCATGCAAAAAACATTATTTAGTACAGATGCAAGGCTACAGACCAACTTTAACTATAATATAGATTTTACAGGGAAATATTACGTTCCTACTGTTGCTTATAGAGGAACATCCTTTAATAAACATTATTTCGCTCAAGTAGGAGATATGAATAAGGAAGAAGTTGAATGTGCAAGAATATTAGATACTCTTCCAGAAGTAAAATATTGGGTACGTAATATTGAAAAACATGCATATTCTTTTCATCTACCAATGGCTAGTTCTAATTTCTACCCAGATTTTATTGCTTTATTAAATGATGAAAGAATATTTGTTATTGAATATAAAGGTGAACATTTAGTAACTAATGATGATTCTAAAAATAAAGACATGATAGGTCAATTGTGGGAAAAATCTAGTAACGGAAAGTGTTTATTTTTAATGGCTACAAAGAAAGATGATAAAGGTCATACTTTACAGGAACAAATAGAACATAAGTTGTAGTGGGCTATATAGGACGAAGTTATAAATGCTTGCAATTGCATAATTTTAGCCGTTTACGGCTGGCATGCGTAACGATGTGGTTATAAAAATGGTTAAAAGTGGGAGTTTAACAAATTTTAATGAAATCCGACAAAGTATGTTAGAGTAGACATAAAAAAGGAGAACATTAAAATGACAAGCAGAAAAGAACGACCAATTAACAAACAATTATTCACCCGTGAGATGATACGTCAATGTATACAATATTTCATACGAAGTGCCACCATTAACTTTAACCTCACGAGCAACATATTTGCTTTCAGGTTTATTGATTTCTAAACGTAGAGAACGATTAGATTTTAAACCTTTTGCTTCTGCTACCTTATTAATGCTAATAAATTCTTCATTACTCATCGTAGTGACACATTAACTCGCAATCAGAAGAATTGGAACATCTATTCCGACCTTTGTGTCTTTTCTGAATCAATTAGAAATTTTCATGTCACAGGAAATTTGAAAAAAATTTTTTCCTAATTTTTCGGCACTCTTTCGGAGTGAAATTTCAAAACAGGCTTTTCCCATTTGGCTCATTCTATCCGTACAACTCAAAAACAGTCGTAAAAACCAAGTATAATCACTCAAAGGACAAATAAATCAATCTACCCGTACAGCTTAGCAAAAGCACGGTTTGGCTCAGTTTGATGTACGGGTAGTTTGATTTTTCCGACCTCTAAAACTCGCTCGTACAGTAACATTTCACAAAATAATCTTTTTATCCGTTTAAATCAAATTACTCGTTAAATTACATCTACCCGTACAAATCAAATCATGCTTTCCATTACAGACCGCTAAAATGCCCTCACAGAGTAGGTTTTCCCAAATAAATCGTTCTACCCGTACAAATCAAATCATGCTTTCCATTACATTAACAAAAAAGCCTCAACTTACGTTGAGACTTAAATGGAGGAGGAGGTGGGATT
>CAZXFU010000094.1:0-4497 GCA_964640345.1 uncultured Eubacteriales bacterium | reverse complement strand
TTTTTGCACCCTTTTTTACGAACAAAAAGTAGCACTTTCCTATTAAATAAAAAAGCTGGACTTCGTCCACTCTATGTCGCTTCGCGACAAAATATTAATGTATCTTTTTTGGTAATAGAAATTCCCTTTTATTGCTCGTTTCACTCGCTTTTTTAGAGGAATTTCCTATTACATAAAAAACTCCCCTATATTAAAAAGATGCGAATATTCGCATCTTTTTAATATAGGGGAGTTTTTCAGTTAAAATTTTATTAGTATAACTCTAAATCTTAATGGCATGCTTTACATGCCGTATATCCTTGATTAATTAATGTTTCCAAATTTCCGTTATAATCTTTTTTATTTCCATCACTTATATTTTCTATAGAACTGCAATTTAACAAATGATATTTTTTCGTCTTCGTATTTAATATTAAATGTACTTCATTGCCATTATTAGCTACTATATCTTCTTCTACACTATCGCCATTAGCATAGTTTATTTTTATATTTGGCTGTACATTATAACAATATACATTAAAAAGAATACCTTCGCCTTTATCTTCTACAGATTTAGCTTCCATAAGTACACCGGACGCCAATAAGTTATTTCCATCAAATATCGGTGTCACTCTGTAAAGTACGTGATTATCTGTTTCTTTTATATAATCTGCAATCATGTTTTCAAAAGGAAGCATCCCGGATACGTTCATATATCTTGTTCCGGTTATTAAATTGTTTTTATTGGCATTCTCAGCTGTTAATTGATAGCCAATCAAATGTGCTCTATTATACAAGTATTTCCCGTCTATTCCTTCATATTTAGCTATATGCCAGCCTGTCGGTTTAACTTCACTTATATTACCTCTCTCTTCAGTAGGCATCAAATCTTTTCCGATATTAGCTATGGCTCCTGTACATCTTCCTAAATTATCTAATTCTCCATAAACCTCATATGAGTTTAGTGATAACTCTTCATCGTCAAAAAACGGGACATTATTATTTATTTCCACATACGGTATTCCAGAATATTCCGGGATATCACTAACCTTTATCTTTTTATTTTCATCATTTGTAGTTGGCTTATTATTATCACTATGTTCTATATTTATTTCATAACCGGCAAACTTTTCAGCATCTTTATACGCTAAATGTGTTTCAACAAACGGTAATTTTTCCAGACCGAAAAAGCATAACAACTGTATCATTACAGAAAAAATGAATAATTTTTTTTCTTTTCCGTGCTTTTTTATATTTTTTGGTGCTTGTGCCCACTTTATTCCACACAATATTGATATAATCCCGGCTATTACCCATACAAAATACCGCATTTCATTTACCGTCTCCATATCATTAACTCCTCTTTAGTATAATTTTAGTTATCTTTTCATGAGAATATCCGAGGAACTCCTTTCTATCTACTTCATTGTATTTTTTTAGGTCAATCTCAAACTTTAAGTCTGATGGATATTCTCTATTCCATCGATATAAGATAATTTCATCAACATTTTTTAAGTCTTTAGGTAATATATCTTCTGCAAAAAAATATCCGCCTTGTGGTAACTCATTTTTTATTGTAAAACTTTTAAATTTGCTATTTAAAAATAATTGTGAAGAATACTCGCTACAAGCAAACTCATTTTCTTTAATCACATTCTCAATGTCTAAAATCACATTTCTGTCTTTTGACAGTCTTCTATGATTGAACAAAAGTCCATTGTTATTATCTACACATGCAATAATTTTCATGGGAAGCACCTTTTATCTCTTTATTTTATTTGAACTTGTTTTTGCAAATTCCGTATCTCTAATTTCAATTTTCCCGATTTTTTTGTAAATAGGAAAATCTTTGCAAATTTTAGCAATATCTTCTTTTAATGATTTTTCAGAATCGGTTATTCCACATTCTTTTAATTTGTTCTCATTTAAAAATACCTCGGCACATAATTTAACTTCATCACCGTTTTCATCTTTAACTGCCTTCACAATAACTTCTTGAACATATGGAATTTGCATTATGGAGTTTTCAATTTCTTCCGGGAATACGTTTTTACCATTTTTTAATACAATCAAGTTCTTTTTCCTTCCCGTTATTATTAGTTGACCTTTTGAATTTATTTTTCCATAATCTCCTGTATTAAACCAACCGTCTTTTGTTAAGACTTCGTTTGTTTTTTCTTCATTTTTATAATATCCTAGCATTACTGTATCGCCTTTAACACATATTTCTCCTATTCCTTCTGCTTCATTTTCAAGTTTTAGTTTTAAACATTCTAAAGGAAATCCAACAGTAGTACAATCATTTAATTTATCATCTGTATTTACCGCTATTAGTGGCGAACATTCTGTTATTCCATATCCATTTACTAAACTTATTCCTACAGAATCAAAGAATTTTCCTAATTCCGGTCTTAGTGATGCCCCACCGCAAACTAGCTTTTTTAAATTCCCGCCAAAAGCTTCATGAATTGATTTGAATAATTTTTCTCTTAAGTCTATTCCAACCTTTCTAAGTGCGTTAGATATGCCAATCATGATTTTTAATGCGACATCCTTTTTTGTTTCTTTAGCGTTCGTCCATATTTTTTTGTAAAATATTTCTGCAAAAGCAGGAACAATATATATATAATCAGGTTTAAATAATTGTATATTACTAGACACTTCTTTTAGACTACCGTTTATACATGTGGTTGAATGATGATGTATATATACCAATATTCCAGCCACAGCCTCATATGTATGATGATATGGTAATACAGATAATCCTATGTTATATATCGTTGATACCCTTAAGCCATAATATACCATACTGGTTAAGTTATGTTCTGATAGCATTACGCCCTTTGCATAGCCTGTTGTTCCAGACGTATATACAAGCATTTTCAGTTTATTCTTGTCTTCATTTTTAGTGTTGACATAATCCTTATTACCTGCCTGATACAGGCTTTCGCCCTTTGATTTGAGTTCATCATAAGATAGTTTATTTCCTTCAGAGTGTTCTTTTTCTAGGTTTATAAAATGTTTAATTTTAGGAATCTCATTAGATATTCTATCAATATATTTTTCAAATTTGTCTGCATAAAACAATACTTCTGTATCGCTATTTTTTAAAGTGTATATTAAGTCATCAATTGTTAAATCTTTATCTATAGGAATAAATACTCCCTTACTTTTTAGTACAGTCAAATAAACTGTAATCCATTTATAACTGTTTGATCCGATTACAGCAATATGTTTGTCGTCTATATGCTCAGCACTTAACGCCGTTCCTAATGCAATTGTATCATCTTGGAACTCCGAAAATGTTTTGCTTATAATATTTTTATTTTCTTTATATTTAAATGCCACTTTATCTCCGGCCTCTTTAACAGCATTTTCCATCATTTCTTTTATAGAGTTTATTTTTTTAACTTCATAATAATTTACCTTATTCACATACGCTCCTCCTTTTCAAAACTATGTCATCTAGTTTTCAGGACTATTATATTGGCTTTAAATGCATATGTCAATGGTTCGTTTTTATCATAAATTGCATCATTTGGGCAGAAAAGCACATTTATCCGAGACTACTGAAAAAGTTCATCTTTTTTTATTAAATATAAAAATCCTCTACCGAAAGTTGTTGCAATATATAATCTACATTTTACAAAACAAATTATCTATTTATTTTCAAATATTTTCTTTGCTAAAATCAATACCCTTATCATATCTTCAGATAAGTCTAATCCTAAATCCCCGCCTTTACCTGCAAGTATTCCGTTATCGATTAACTCTTGAATTGGACCTTTAGCATACTCCGGCATTTCCTCAACCGTTTTGTATCGTTTCACATTTTCCACCCCCAATTCTTCCTTAAATTTCTCCCACTCGTTTGGATTATCTACAAACCATTTAGGGCAGCATTTACCTGTTACGTCATAGTGGCGAATATTCTCCGTTATCCCGTGTTTCTCCATTAAATATTTCCCAAGCCATGCCATAGAACGATATGTTTCCTCTGTAAATTTGCCTGTTTCATCTGGGTGACAGCATTCAACGGATATTGTGTACGGATTAGCTTGATTAGTGCAAAACGACATCTCATCATCAGGAATAAGCTGAAGTATTTCTCCTTCTAGTCCAATGATATAATGACTGCTTGCTTTAGTTTTGTGAGTTGTGCTTAAATTTTCAAAATAATTTCTATTTGCTATTGCTGAAGTGCCGGGATTTCCTACATAGTGCCATGCAATGGCTGTCGGCTTTATTTTTGTTTGCGGTCTGTTGTACTTACTCGGTGTAAGTAACATTTGCTTTATTTTCATCTCTTCCACCTCGAATATCTTTACATAATCAATATATGTAGTTTTAGAATACTCCGACACATGAATAATTTTTGATAAGTTATACCCTATTTGCATCATTTTAAGCAAAGCACACAATCAGCCTACAAAGCCAATTGTGTATTCTGTTTTGCTTGGAGCGGAAAAAATTGCATTCGTATATCTCGAACTGCCTCTTCTCTATTAATCATCAGGG
>CAZXFU010000093.1:0-4658 GCA_964640345.1 uncultured Eubacteriales bacterium | reverse complement strand
TGCCACGGACATGTTCGGCACCCGAGAAGAAGCAATAGAATACATCGTCGAGGGCATAGACGGTCTGAAAAAGCTGGAGGAGCAGTTAGGGGGAAAACAGAAGGCGAAACCCAGCAAGAAGGCCAGTGAAACGGCCCAGGAGCAGCAGGAACGTGAAGAGGCAGAACATGAAGCCAATGTGAAGGCCCACGAGGACGTGCAGCAGGAAATCGAGCGAGTGTCCGAAGCGAACCCGAAGGGCAGCAACTTCACCATTGGGAACAGCCTGAACCTGCCGTCCGGGGAGAAGGCCAGAATTCGGGCGAACATCGAGGCCATCCGGGTTGTAAAGCAGCTCATCAGTGAGAACCGCTACGCGACGAAGGCAGAGCAGGAAATTCTCTCCAAGTACGTAGGCTGGGGCGGCCTCCCGAAGGCATTCGGTGAAACCTTCACCAACTACACAACACACCGCGTAGACACCAGAGCGGTGCAGGGGCTGGAGAAGGAATTCAACGACCTGAAAGAGCTCCTGACGGATGAGGAATACCAGAGCGCCCGGAAGAGTACGGAGAACGCCCACTATACCAGCATCGAAGTAATAAAGGCCATGTATGACGGCTTGAAAGGGCTAGGCTTCACCGGCGGGCGCCTGCTGGAGCCCAGCTGCGGCACCGGCAACTTCGTGGGAGCCATGCCTGCAGACATGACCGCAGGGGTCAAGAGCTGGACCATTGTAGAGCTGGACGGCATCACCGGAGCCATTGCAAAGTATCTGTACCCCAATGCGGATACGCGGATACAGGGCTTTGAAAAGGTCAGCCTTCCCAATAACTACATGGATGTGGCCATTGGCAATGTGCCTTTCGGGAACTATGGTATCGCCGACAAGAGCTACCCGAAGACGGTGACCGGAGAAATCCACAATTACTTCTTCGCAAAGGCACTGGACAAGGTCCGGCCCGGCGGGCTCGTGATGTTCATCACCAGCTCCTACACGCTGGACAGCCACAACAACAGAGTGAGAGATTACATTGCGCAGCGGGCAGACCTGCTGGGTGCAATCCGCCTGCCGAACACCGCGTTCAAGGGGAACGCGGGAACGGAAGTGGTAACGGATATCCTTGTGCTGAAGAAGCGGGCAGAACGGACGCAGTACGCAGGGGAGGCATTCCTGCAGGCGGAATGGCAAACCCTGCCGGGCAGCTATTATTCCGGCAGCTACTTCAACGAGTACTTCAAGGCACACCCGGAGATGATTCTTGGCACAGCGGCCCAGGGCAAAATGTATAGGAGCAACGATGTTACCTACAACCCGCTGGAGGGGCGGGGCACCTTGGGCGAGCAGATCCGTGAGGCTTTCAAGAACATCAAGGTTAAAATGGATTACCCCACGCAGCCAACAGCGGAGCAGAGCAACTTCCGGCAGGAAAACGCCAAGCGGAAGAAGCGCAGCCTTGTGGTACAGGGGGGCAAGCTCCTGCAGCGGGACGAGAACGGGAACACCAGCGAAGTGCAGGCGAATGAGGATACGCAGCGGCGCATTGTCGGTATGGTTGGCATTCGGGACGCCTACACGAAGTTGTGTGACGCCATGCAGCAGGGGCTGAAGGCAAGCGAAATCAAAAAGTTCCGGAAGCGGCTGAACGACGCATATGATTCCTTCGTATCGAAGTACGGCTACCTGAACGACAGCAAGAACAAGAGAGCCATCCGGCAGTTCAGCGACCAATACTCCCTGCTGAGTCTGGAGAAAGTGAAGACCGGCAAAGACGGGAAGGTCGTCTCCATCAGCAAAGCGGACATATTCACGAAGAACACGGTTGCGGCAAACCGCACGGTGGCAACCGCAGAGAACGTGGAAGAAGGCATGACCGTCAGCATGAACGTCCACGGTCGGGTAGACACGGCGTACATTGCACAGCTTACCGGGGAAAAAGAAGCGGACGTAACCCGGCAGCTGATAGACCAGCGGCTCGCCTTCAAGGACAAGGACGGGAACCTGATTCCGGCGGTGCAGTACCTGAGTGGGAACGTAAGGGCAAAGCTGAAGGAAATGGAGGGGCTCGTCAGCATTGACCCGGACTACCGGAACAATGTGGAGGCTCTGAAAAACGTAGTCCCGGCGACGATCCACGCAGAGGATATCTTCGTGCAGCCCGGCGCCAACTGGATACCGGCAAGCATGTACGAACAGTTCGTGGGGTATATGCTTGGCACCTACAACGGCTACAGCAGGAAGAAACGCTACTCCGTTGAATACTTCCCGGGGACCAACCAGTTCAAAGTCACGCTGGACAGCAGCACAAAATCGTCCATGGAAAACCGGCAGAAATGGGCGGCAGGCGGCCTGAGCTTTGAAAACATCATGGAGCGCATGCTCAACAGCAAGGACACCAACGCTGTTACCCGCAAGGACGAGGACGGCAGGGCCGTCGTAGACAAAAAGGCGACTCAGGAAGTTGCCCAGATGATAGAGAATATCCGCAAAGAATTCACAAAGTGGATCTGGAGCGACGCGGCGCGCACGCAGGAGCTGGAGGAGCTGTACAATGACAAGTTCAACGGCACTGCAACCCCAAAGTACGACGGCAGCGCATTGACCATCAACGGCATGAACAGTGAGTGGCACCCGAAGGAACACCAGGCAAATGCAATTGCCCGTATTCTGAGCTCCGGCGGCAACACGCTGCTTGCTCACCGGGTAGGCGCCGGCAAGACATTTGAAATGGCCGCAGCGGCAATGAAAATGAAGCAGCTGGGCATTATCAAAAAGCCCATGTTCGTGGTGCCGAACAACGTGGTGGCCCAGTGGGGCATTGAGTTCAAAACTGCCTTCCCTGCTGCAAACATCCTTGTTGTAGGCGATACGGACATGAGCCCGGACCAACGCATGACCACCCTCAGCAATATCAAGAACAACGACTACGACGCGGTGATTCTCGCCTACACGAAATTCGAGGCAATCCCCATGGAGGCCCAGTGGCAGCGGAAATTCTACCAGGAGCAGGTTGACGAGGTTCTGTACGCGCTGAGCGTGGAACATGACGCGAGCGGTAAGAAGAGCTTCACCATCAAGCAGATGGAAAAGCTCCGGGACCAGTTGCTGGCAAAGATCGAGAAGCTGGAGAGCAAAAAAGACGAGGCCGGGGCGACGTTCGGCGAACTGGGCGTGGACGCACTGTTCGTAGATGAGGCCCACAACTTCAAGAACCTCACTTATGCATCGTCCATAAACAACGTCAAGGGCCTGGGCAAGAAGGACGGGAGCCAAAGATCGTTTGACCTGTACACCAAGGTCCGGTACCTGCAGCAGCTCAACGGCGGCAGAGGCGTCGTATTCGCGACGGCAACGCCGATCATGAACTCCATGTCGGAGATGTACACCATGATGCGCTACCTTGCCAACGACAAACTGAAGCAGATGGGCATTGAGCACTTCGACGCATGGGCAAAGCAGTTCGGCATCGTCCAGAACGAGTTGGAGGTTACCCCCTCCGGAACGGGGTACAAAATCATTAAGGCCTTCGACAAGTTCAAGAACGTGAAGGGCCTGCAGCAATTGTTCCTGAGCTTCTCTGATGTGCTGACTGATATTCCGGACCTGGTTATCCCCAAAATGAAGGGCGGGAAAACGCAGGTAGTGGAATGCCCAGCCAGTGAAGTACAGCGGAGGTATATGGACTTCCTGGACTCGCGAAGGGATGTACTTCAGGCCAACACGGACGCGCGGAAGGCAGCATACTCCCAGAGGATGATTGACTCCAGCCCCCCCTATGAGGAAGACGGGAAGATCTACCGGTGCTGCGACAACGTGTGGAAGGTATATCAGGAGAGCAATGCAACCAAGGGCACGCAGATGATCTTCAGCGACTTCATCGACCCCCACACGGTCAGCAACTCTGAAGAGGAGATTGAAAACAAGTTCAGGGGTGAATTCGCGCCGCAGGACAGGGAAAGCATACACATCTACGAAGACATCAAGGCACGGCTTATTGAGCTGGGCATCCCGGCGAATGAAATTGCGATGATCCACGAGGCCAAGAACGCGGAACAGAAAAAGCGGATGTCTGAGCGGATGAACAGCGGCGAAATCCGGGTCATGATTGGCTCCACCGGTAAAATGGGCGTGGGCCTGAACGCACAGAAGAAGGCAATTGCAATCCACCATCTGGACGTGCCGTACCGGCCCGGAGACATTGAGCAGCGAGACGGCCGTGTGTTCCGGCAGGGGAACGAGAACAAGGAAGCGTACAGGTTCGTGTACGTAACCAAAGGCAGTTACGACGCGGCAATGTGGGACAAGGTGGAGCGAAAGCAGAAGTTCATCCAGCAGGTTATGCGCGGCGACGACGTAGGAAACGAAGTCGAGGACATCGGCAGCACATCTCTCAGTGCGTCGGAAATGGCCATGATCAAGGGCATCGCTTCCGGCAACCCCCTGATGATGGAACAGTTCAAGCTGCAGAAGGACATTGACAAGTTCCAGACGCTGAAGGCAGCGCACCAGCGGAATGTGAACACGGCCAAAGTGCAGGCGGCGAAGGACTACGCGCTCATCAAAGCACTCGAAGGCAGCGTAAAGAAGCAGAAACTGGACCTTGCAGCTCGGAAGGATACCTACAGCGAGGGCAAGTTCTCCATCACCATCGGCAGCAGCACCTACACCGACCGGAAGG
>CAZXFU010000092.1:0-4919 GCA_964640345.1 uncultured Eubacteriales bacterium | reverse complement strand
TTTCATTTAATTATAGTGAAGAAAAAGGTAAGTATGTTATGGAGATATACGAGTGTGATATGTTAGCTCCTCATGACGATAGCAATTCGGATGATGATTTAGATATTGATATTGAAACGGAATAAAAATCTGTACGAATAAAAAAGGTGGACTTTTGAAGTGAACCCAAATTGTTAGACAAAAAAGTTTAATAAGGAGGGTTCATTTTTTTGTAATAGGAAATCCCTCTAAAAAAGCGAGTGAAACGAGTAATAAAACAGATTTTTTATAGTCTCGTTACGAATAAAATGACACACCGTTAAATATAAATTAATGAAGGGATAATAAAAAATAAATAGTATTTATTAATAGGGTGGGCATATGAAAAAAATATTTGTTTGTTTGGTGGTTTTGGCATTTTGCGTAGGATGTGCCGATAAAAATGCAAAGCAAGGTGTTATTGAAAATAAAGTAGAGGAAAATACTGAAATTACAGAAAATGTAGAACCCGAAGCAAAAGAATCGGAGAAAGTGAAAGAAGAGCAAAAGCCATTAGTTATTGAGGATACATATAATCTTAGTAATAAGACAATTGGTTGGTATTTTATGAAGGGAAAGGACCATGCACAGCCTACTTTCGGAAAGGACTTGACTGTTCCGGCAGATAAATATGAGGCAATTTATTTGATGCCAAAAGATGAAAACAAGGTTTATCTTACATTTGATGAAGGATATGAAAACGGCTACACTTCTCAAATTTTAGATACCCTAAAAGATAAAAATGTTAAAGCTGTGTTTTTTGTTACAGGACCGTATTTGGCTAAAGAAAAAGATCTTGTTAAGAGAATGGTTGATGAAGGTCATGAGGTTGGAAATCATACGGTAAATCATCCCAGTATGCCGTCTCTTAGCGATGAAAAGGTTGAATATGAAATACTGGAACTTGACAGAAAATTTTATGAAGAATACGGTAAGAGTATGAAATACTTAAGACCGCCTATGGGTGAGTTTAGTGAGAGAACATTATCTATTACTAAGAGCCTTGGCTATACTAATGTTTTTTGGAGTTTCGCATATAAAGATTGGAAGACAGATAACCAAAAAGGAAAAGATTACGCATATAATAGCGTTATAGATGCTCTCCACCCGGGAGAAGTTATGCTTTTACATGCTGTTTCTAAAGATAATGCAGAGGCTTTGGGAGATATAATAGACACTGCACGTGAGATGGGATATGAATTTGGAGAATTATAACAGTTTTTTTTGGAAAAAACCGCAAAATTGTTACGTTAACACTTGAAAGTTTACAAATTATGGTGTATAATATCGAATGAATTGATATAGTTAAGTTGGTACAGTTGAAATGGAGGAGAGATTTTATGAAGAAATTTGATATTAAAAGTATTTGTATGGGATTAGTCGCAGGGACTTTAGTAACATGTGGAGTTGGTGTCGCTTCTACTTTAGTTGCAGGAGATGTTTATTTTAGCTCTTATCCGATTTTTGTGAATGGCAAACAGTATTCTTCTTCTGATCCGGTATTGAACTATAATGGAAGAACATACTTGCCATTAAATGAAATGGGAAAAGTATTAGGCGGAACAGTTAGTTTCTATAATAACACAATTTATGTAAGCGGAAACAGTAACAGCTACATTGATAATTCTGGTACCCGTGATAAGGTTTATAATTTTACAGAAACTGTTGAAAGTGATATTGATATAGAGAAAGATTCAAGTGAAAGCTATTATGTAAGTCTTTCGAGATTTGGTGCAAGAAGTGCAACAATTACAGGCGGAAACTCATATGTTAAAGTTAACAAATCCAGTATGACATATTCCGGGGATATAAAATTAACAGGTCTTAAAGAAGGAGAAGCTACAATAAAAATTACATATAATACAGGCGATGTAGAAAAGTTATATGTTAATGTTACTGATGATGAAGACGAATACGAAGATGAAGCAACTTTGGAAGTTGGCGATACATATAAAATTAATATTGATTTAGACGAGTATGATGCCGATGAAGCAAAAGTTACATATGACAGCAAGTATGTAAGCGTTTCAAAGACAAAATTCACAAGTGATGGAAAATTGACAATAACTGCTGAAAAGAAGGGTAATACAACAGTAAAAATTAAGTATGATTCAGGCGATACTGTTTATATTGAATTAGAAATTGTTGATGACAAATCAGATAAAGAAAAAGAAATATATGTTGGTAAAACATATAAGGTTGATATTGATTTAGATGAGTATGATGCTGATGAAGCAAAAGTTACATATGATAGTGATTACGTAAAGGTTTCAAAGACAACGTTTACAAATGACGGTACATTAACTATTACTGCAAAAGAAACAGGAAAGACAACTGTAAAGATTAAATATGATTCAGGCGATACACAATATGTTTATTTGAAGATATATGATGATGACTGCAACACAGACTATGACGATGTAGAAGTTGCTGAAGGCGAGTATGAATATGTGTATATTAATTTAGACGAATATAATGCAAAGAGTGCAACATTAACTTATAACAATTCATATATAAAGCTTGATAAGACATCATTAACAAGTAACGGTAAAGTTAAGGTTACCGGCAGAAAAGAGGGTTACACATCAATAAAAGTTAAATTTAATACAGGTAAAATTATTTATATTGACATAGAAGTTACAGATTAAAATTGCACCATGTCTTTACGCAGCAATTATCACATTTGGGGTTCCTGGATGTGCAAATAGCTCTTCCGTGGTCTACAAATAAATGATTCATAAGATTCCAATAGTTTTTTGGAATCTTTTTTAATAAGTCTTGTTCGATTTTTTCCGGCTCTTCATTATCTGTTAATCCAAGTCTTTTTGAAATCCTTTTTGCATGTGTGTCAATGGCAATTCCTTCACATATGCCAAACGCATTTAGGAGTACTACATTTGCGGTTTTTCGTCCAACTCCGGGAAGAGAAATTAGCTCTTCCATGGTTTGAGGCACGTTACCGTTATATTTTTCACAGAGTATTTTGCATGCAGCTTTTATGTTTTTAGCTTTGTTGTGGTAAAAGCCGCTTGATTTTACAAGACTTTCTAATTTTTTTATATCGCAATCAGCAAAATCTTTTGCGGAATTTAATTCGGCAAACAATTTCGGTGTTATTTTGTTTATCATTGCATCTGTAGATTGTGCCGAGAGCATTACTGCGATTAGCAGATGAAGTGGGGTATCATATTCTAAACTGCACTTTGCATTAGGATATTCTTTTTCTAAAGCTTTAACAATTTTTTCAACCATTTTAACATCATACCTTTCACAAAATTAGTTTACATTGAATAATATGATAACATATAAAGAACATAAAAACAAGAATGGTGCAATGCACCAAAATAAAAAGAGGTGCTACATATATGTTTTGTAATAGGGGCAGTGTTTTTTTAGGATTTGCATTGCTATTTTGCGGTATAGGGATGCTTATAGCTACACTTCTTGCATGGGGGTGGTTTATGACTTTTCTAGCTATTGCCTTTGTTGTTGTTGGAACATGTTTAGCATTGCGATAAGAGGCTTTTCAAAGGAGGGGTTAATGGTGAAAGTTGTTGTTGTAAAAATGCCTGGAATGTTTGGCAAGTTTTTAAAATTCCTATTTAGAATTAAAGATTAATTTTCGATATATAATAAGTAGTGAAAAAGATATGGGGGAATTTAAATGACTTTTACAAATGAAGAATTTCTTGACTTTGAAACAGGCGTAAAAAGAGAGTGGATGCTTACTAATGGTATAGGAGGATTTGCAGGTAGTACATTGATAAACAGCAACACAAGGCGTTATCATGGATTATTGGTAGCATCACTGAATCCGCCGTCTTCCCGTCATCTTGTCGTATCAAATATTCATGAAGTGGTAGAAACAGATAATGAGACATCATATTTAGCTAGTTTTGAATGTGTTGGGAATTATATTACCGAAGGTTATCATCATATTACATATTTTAATAATGATGCTATACCAACATGGATTTACAGGACAAATGCTTTAGAGTTCACTAAAGAAATTTGGATGGTTTACGGTCAGAATACAACTATTGTAAGATATCATATAAAAAATTATGCAAAGGATAGTAAAATAACGTTATATCCTTTAGTTAACTTTAGAGATTATCATGGCGAAAGAATGGATTTTTCGTCGTTTGAAGTGTTTTTACATGAAAATTGCACTGAAGTCAGATTTGACAAAAGCAATCCTGTAAAGTTAAAAATGATTGGGGATAATGCAGAATTCTTTCCTCAAAAAGATGTGTTTTTTAATATGTCATATAGAAAAGAGAAAGAAAGAGGCTTAGCAGATCATGAAAATCAGTTTATGCCGGGTTTTTTTGAAGTTAAGCTTTCTCCTAACGAAGAAAAAAGAGTAGATATCATTTTTACCGTTGAAGACGATATTAATATTGATGTTAACAAGTCATATAAAGAAGCTATTGAACGTGGCGAAAAAATGGTTAAAAAAGCCGGTTATACAGACGAGTTCACTAACGCACTTGTTAAGGCGGCGGATGCTTTTATTGTAGATAGAAACTCTACAAACGGTAAGACAATAATTGCAGGCTACCCTTGGTTCACAGATTGGGGTAGAGATACGCTTATTGCATTAACTGGTCTTACTATTTCAACAAAAAGATATAATGACGCAAAGAGCATATTAAAGACATTTATGAAATATATTAAGGACGGATTGCTTCCAAATGTTTTCCCGGATTTTGGAGAAAATCCCGGATATAATACGGTAGATGCATCACTATGGTTTTTTGAAGCTGTTTATAATTACTATAAAGCTACAAAAGACGAGAAATTTTTGAGAGAGGTTTATCCGAAATTAGAAGAGATTTTTAATAGATATAGAGAAACTAAAGAGGAAATTGAGCAAAAGGATACCGAGATTGTATATA
>CAZXFU010000091.1:0-4925 GCA_964640345.1 uncultured Eubacteriales bacterium | reverse complement strand
ATCCACACGGCGATGCTGCTGTTTATGATGCAATGGTGCGTCTTGCTCAAGACTTCTCACTGCGTTATATGTTAGTTGACGGACATGGTAACTTCGGCTCTATAGACGGAGATGGGGCTGCTGCTATGCGTTATACTGAAGCAAGAATGTCAAAGCTTACACTTGAAATGCTTCGTGATATTGAAAAAAATACAGTAGATTTTGTTCCAAACTTTGATGACACATTGAAAGAACCTGCTGTTCTGCCTTCAAGATTCCCGAACCTCTTGGTAAACGGTTCTTCCGGTATCGCTGTAGGCATGGCTACAAATATCCCACCTCATAATTTAGGAGAGGTTATTAACGGCATAATTAAAGTTATTGATGAAGATAACGTTACAATCGAAGATTTAATGCAGGTTATAAAAGGTCCGGACTTCCCTACCGGTGCTATAATCATGGGAAAAGAAGGTATTAAAAATGCTCACATGACAGGTCGTGGACGTATTATAGTTCGTGCGAAAGCTGAAATTGAAGAAAACGGTTCAAAGCAAAGAATAGTTGTTACCGAAATACCATATATGGTCAATAAATCACGTCTTATTGAAAATATTGCAAACCTTGTAAAAGATAAACGTATTGACGGCATCTCGGATTTGCGTGATGAATCCGACCGTGAAGGTATGCGTATTGTAATTGAATTAAAACGTGACGCAAACGCTAACGTAGTATTAAATCAACTATACAAGAATACCCAACTTCAGGACACATTCGGTGCAATTATGTTAGCACTAGTTAATGGTCAACCTCAGATTCTAAATCTAAGACAATGTATAGATTGCTACCTTGATCACCAAAAAGACATTATTTTAAGACGTACAAGATTCGACTTAGATAAAGCTGAAGCAAGGTTACATATCTTAGAAGGATTAAAAATCGCGTTAGATAATATCGATGAAGTTATTAAAATAATTCGTGAATCTTATGATGACGCAAAAGAAAGACTTATGAAACGCTTTGGTCTTACAGAAATTCAGGCTCAGGCAATCTTAGACATGAGGCTGAGAACATTATCCGGATTACAAAGAGAGAAGATCGAAGAAGAATATAATGCTTTAGTTGAAAAAGTAAAGTATTATAAAGAAATTTTAAGCAGTGAAACTTTAGTGTATCAAATAATTAAAGAAGAATTACTTGAAATTAAATCGAAATTCGCTGACGAAAGAAGAACTGCAATTGCTCCTTCTGCCGAAGAGTTGGAAGTTGAAGACTTAATTAAAGAAGAAGACTGTGTTATAACTTTAACACATTTTGGATATATAAAACGTCTTCCTGCCGACACATATAAAAGCCAAAAGCGTGGTGGAAAAGGCATTACAGGACTTACTACACGTGAAGACGACTTTGTTGAAAACATATTTATTTCATCAACACATCATTATATATTGTTCTTCACAAATAAAGGAAAAACGTATAGATTAAAAGCATATGAAGTGCCGGAATCCGGTCGCCAGGCTAAAGGAACAGCAATTGTAAACTTACTTCAACTTGATCCTGATGAAAAAATTACGGCAGTAATTCCTATTGCAGAATATGCTGAAGGCTCTTATCTTCTTATGGCAACAAAATATGGCGTAATTAAGAAGACAAGCCTTATGGAATATTCGAACGTTCGTAAAGGCGGACTTCAAGGCATTACTTTACGTGAAAATGATGAATTAATCGATGTAAGACTTACAGATGGCTCGAATAAAGTCGTAATGGTAACAAGACAGGGTATGTCTATAACTTTTGATGAAAAAGATGTACGCCCTATCGGACGTGTTTCTCAAGGTGTTAGAGGTATAGAATTGACCGGCGAAGACTATGTAATAGGAATGGAACCTATCATTTCTAAAGATTTATGCCTACTCGCCGTTACCCAAAATGGATTCGGAAAACGTACAGAAGTTGAAGAATACAGAGTTCAAACTCGTGGTGGTAAAGGCGTTCTTACTTATAAAGTTACAGATAAAACCGGTGAAGTTGTCGGAATAAAAATAGTTGATGAGTCAGACGACATCATCTTAATAAGCTCAGACGGAACAATAATACGAATTTCAGTAAAAGATGTTTCTGTTCTTGGAAGAAATACTCAAGGCGTAACTCTTATGAGAATGCCGGAAAATGTTCAACTTGTAAGTATTGCTAAAGTTACCGAAGAAAATGAAGAATAATATTGGAGGGTCTTATGAAAATGCCTTTTTCTATCAGACTGCGAAATAAACTTACTCCTACAAGAATTATATTTCTAGGCTTTATACTCCTAATTCTTGTAGGAGCCTTATTATTGATGCTACCTATATCACATAAAAAAACCGAAGACATTTCTTTTTTGGACGCATTGTTTACTGCCACTTCTGCTTCCTGCGTTACCGGACTTGTAGTAAAAGATACAAACTCCACATGGACAGGCTTTGGCGAAGGTGTAATTTTACTTATGATGCAAATAGGCGGGCTCGGCGTAATGTCACTTTTTACACTTTTTGTGCTGATTACAGGCAAACGTATCAACTTAAAAGACCGACTTATGCTAAAGGAATCGACTAATAACTTTACCTTATCCGGCTCTTTTAGGCTTTTTTTAAAAATATTAATTGTGACTTTATGTTTTGAACTTTTGGGAGCGGTTATTTTATTCTCACAATTTGGACCGTTATATGGTATAAAAGACGGAATTTGGAAAAGTATTTTCCATTCTGTTTCCGCATTTTGTAATGCAGGGTTTGATATATTCGGCACAGAGAATTATAAATTCCAAAGTTTAACTTTAGTTTCAAACAATCCTGTAATTTTAATGACATTAGCATCTCTTATTATCATTGGTGGACTCGGCTTTGTAGTTTGGAAAGATATATGGAACAATAAGTTTAACTTAAAAAAATATTCATTACATTCAAAAATAGTTTTAATCTCCACTTTTATATTGATAGTCGGAGGTGCCGTATTGTTTTATTACCTAGAAGCCGATAATGCTAATACTATTAAGCCAATGACATTTACAAATAAAATTTCAAATTGCTTATTCCAGTCTATCACATCTCGTTCAGCCGGTTTTGCGTCCCTCAATCCCTCAAATATGACACAAGCTTCAAATTTTTTTACGATTATATTGATGTTAATAGGTGCCGCACCTGGTTCAACAGGTGGAGGAATAAAAGTTACAACAATAAGTGTATTAATCCTTGCATCAATATTTTTCATAATAGGAAGAAAAGACGTACAAGTTATGAAAAATACTATTCCGGAGCAAATGATATATAAAGCAATTTGTATATTTATGTTGGCACTTTTGCTTTTATTTATAGGGACGTCAATACTTTTAATACATAATCCGAACTTAGATTTTTTAGATGTATTGTATGAAACAGCATCTGCAATAAGCACATCCGGGTTTTCAATCGGCGTTACCACACAGCTTGACTCTATTTCAAAAATTGTGTTGATGATGCTTATGTTCCTCGGAAGACTTGGCCCACTTACCGCAATAATTACATTTTCGCAAAGACAAAAGATAAGCAGTGCACCATACAGATATTCAGACGGAAAAATAGCAGTTGGTTAAAAAAAGGAGGAGTTTTATTTGAAATCATTTTTAATTATAGGACTTGGAAAATTCGGACGTTCTTGTGCAAAAGAACTTTGTACCTTGGGGCATGACGTTTTAGGTGTTGACGAAAGCTTAAAACTCGTAAACGAAGCTTCTGCTTACCTTACTCATACAGTCCAAGCAGATTCTACAGATGAAGATTTTTTAAAATCAATCTCAATAGATGATTTTGATTCTTGCATTGTTGCAATCGGTGACAACCAAGAAGCAAGTGTAATGATAACCGTTTTATTAAAAGAACATGGAGCGAAAAATATTATTGCAAAGGCCCAAAGTGAAATACATGCAAAAATACTTGAAAAAGTTGGAGCAGACAAGGTTATCCTGCCGGAGCATGATATGGGAATAAAGCTTGCTCATACCCTTTGTAATGCAAATATTTACGATTTGGTGGACATTTCTCCGGAGCATAGTATCATTAGTATAAAAGCACCAAAAGAATGGGTAGGAAAAAACTTGGAAACACTTTCTGCCCGTGACAAATACGGTGTAAACATCATCGCAATAGAATCCGAAGATAAAAATGCAAACGTTTTCCCTACCGCTAAAACAGTTATAAATAAGAATGACAGTATTATTGTAATTGGCGGAAACAAGGCGTTAGATAAGTTAAAAGAAATGTAAAAAAGTTAAAAAGTGACGTCTTATGAGACATCACTTTTTAACTTTTTTACATAGCTCCTTTCATATTCTATTGACAACTTGCAATGATAATAATATACTTGCTTTGGTGGATTAGTTCCACAACTTAAACAAGGAGGAAGACATTATGGCAAAATTAACTGAAATACGTTGGCACGGCCGTGGTGGTCAAGGTGCCAAAACCGCATCTCTGTTACTTGCTGATGCTGCTTTTAATACAGGTCTTTATGTTCAAGGTTTCCCTGAATATGGTCCTGAAAGAATGGGCGCACCAATAACCGCATACAACAGAATTTGCGATGAAAAAATCACTGTTCATAGCAATATCTATGAGCCTGATTACGTTGTAGTTGTTGACGATTCTTTAATTAAATCTGTTCCTGTAACAAAGGGGCTTAAAGAAACAGGTGCTATCATCGTTAACACAACAAGAAGTCCGGAAGAAGTTCGTGAAGAACTCGGCGGATACAAAGGAAAAATTTGCACAATCGATGCAAGATCAATCTCTATTGACTGCTTAGGTGCATACTTCCCTAACACTCCAATGCTTGCAGCTGTAATCAAAGTAAGCGGAATTATGGAAGAAAATGCATTCTTAGAAGATATGGAAGGATCATTTAAACATAAATTTGCTAAAAAGCCTGAAGTTATCGAA
>CAZXFU010000090.1:0-4968 GCA_964640345.1 uncultured Eubacteriales bacterium | reverse complement strand
ATTGCGGCACAAAGGCTTAGAATTAATTTTGACGAGAGTTTTAGGGCTTGTTGGTAAAAAATTTGCAAAGGAGAAAAGGCATGAATAAGAAAAAAATTTTAGCCGTTATTATGGCTTTATTTATATTTTTATGTGGAATCTCTGTGATTTCAATTGCAGATTCCGGCTGGGATTTTGATTATGACTCCGGGGGGAGTGATTGGGACTCTGATTGGGATAACGATTGGGATAGTGATTGGGATTCCGACTATGACAATTACGGTAATACTATTAGTAATGGTTCAAGTTTGAAAACTATTATAATTATTATGGTTATTATAATAGTTTATATAGGTTTGAAAAGTGGGAAACCATCGTCTACTTCATCTAATATACCGGATGTTGTAGGGGACGATGAGCTTGCTAAATATCCTGGATTCAACAAAGATGAATTTTTAACTAAAGCGTTTGAAATTTATATGGGTGTTCAAACGGCTTGGTCTGATTTTGACTATGACACACTTCGCAAGCTTACTACAGACGAGATGTACAATATGTATAAAATGCAGCTTGAGACTCTTAGTGTGAAAAATCAAAAGAACATTATGAAAGAATTCAACAAATCATTTATAGGAATTACAAGTATTGGTATGGTAAACGGAATTTTAACTGTTACTGTAAGACTTAATGTTTCACAAAAGGATTATGTTGTAAATTCTATGACCAATGAAGTAATGCGTGGAAATGAAAATGCAATATGTAATGTTTCATATGATTTAACTTTTGTTAATAATAAAGAGACTGGAAAATCTCTTACAAATTGTCCTAACTGCGGTGCACCTATTGAAAATACTTCTTCACAAAAATGTGAGTACTGCAATGCGGATTTAGTAGGAAATGCAACCGATAACTGGGTACTTGCTAAAAAGCAGAATATTAGGCAAGGGAGGTAAAGTATGATAAATATCGCTGAATATGACAAGACTTATTCTGAGAGCATATTTAAATCTAAGGTAGATAATATGTTTGTTATGCTTCATACGGCTATTATGCTGGAAGATTTACCTAGGGTTGACCATTTTATTGGAGACGATGTGTATTCTAAGTATGAGGCTAAATTAAATGAATTAAAAAAGTCCAATTATCGCCAAATGTATGATGAACTTAATGTTAAATCTACTACAATTCAATCTGCCGAAGCGGTGGATGATAAAATTATTGTTAAGGTACTGATTGTTTCAAGGTATATGGACTATATCTTAGATAAGACTACAGGGAAACTAGTATCCGGGAATGATAGATCAAGGGTTGAAAAGAATAATTATTTGACTCTTGTAAAAAGAATAAGTACAGATAAGCTCGGTGTTTCCAGAAAGTGTCCGGGTTGCGGTGCAAATATGAATATCAACCGGTCGGGGAAATGTGAGTATTGCGGAACAATTTTTAATACTGAAAATTTTGACTGGGTTATAACAGATATTAATAATTAAAAAACTTAAAATGTTACTGAAAGATGAGCTCTTCAAATATATGATGTAGTTGCTGTTTGAAGAGCCTCTTTTTTAGTAACATTTTAAGTTTTATTTGCTTTTTTTTATGGATATAATTATAATAATCAAGGGAGGAGATTTATTATGCTTACTGATATTGAAATATCTAATAATGCAAAAATGTTAAATATAAAGAAGGTTGCCGAAAAAATCGATATTTTAGAAGAGGACTTGGAGTTATATGGAAACTATAAAGCTAAGCTTTCAAATAATTTAATGAAAAAGATAAAAAATAATACCGATGGAAAGCTTATTTTAGTTACTGCAATAAATCCGACTCCTGCAGGCGAAGGAAAGACCACAGTTACTATCGGACTAGGTCAAGCTCTTTCTAAGCTTGGGAGGAAAGCAATTATCGCACTTCGTGAGCCATCACTTGGTCCTGTTATGGGTCTAAAAGGCGGTGCAACCGGTGGTGGTTACAGTCAAGTTGTTCCTATGGAAGATATAAATCTCCATTTTACGGGCGATATGCATGCTTTAACTGCTGCTAATAACCTTTTATCGGCTGTTATAGATAATCATATTTACCAGGGAAATGAGCTTAGGTTTGACTTAAGTAGAATTACATGGAAACGTGCGGTTGATATTAACGACAGGGCATTAAGGAAAGTGACTGTAGGTCTTGGCGGAAAGAAAAATGGCGTACCACGTGATGATGGCTTTGTTATAACTGTTGCTTCAGAGATGATGGCTGTTTTATGTTTAGCGAATGATTTGGAGGATTTGAGAGATAGGGTTTCTAGAATTATTGTGGGATATAATGTTGACGAAGAGCCGATTTTTGTTAGGGATTTGAAGGTACAAGGTGCAATAACTGCATTACTAAAGGATGCCATAAAGCCTAATTTGATACAAACTTTAGAAAATACTCCTTGCATTATGCATGGTGGACCGTTTGCAAATATTGCACACGGTTGTAACAGTGTTATTGCTACAAGGACTGCATTAAAGCTTGCTGATTATGTTGTAACGGAAGCTGGATTTGGTGCTGATCTTGGAGCAGAAAAGTTTTTAGACATAAAATGTAGAATTGGCGGTTTTAAGCCGAGTGCAATTGTTATTGTTGCAACTGTCAGATCTCTTAAATATAATGGCGGGGTTATGATTGAAAATCTTAAGACTCCTGATTTAAATGCCCTAAAAGAGGGGAGCAAGAATTTAGTTAAACATGTAGAAAATATGAAGCTGTTTGGAGAGCCTGTTTTAGTTACTATAAATAAATTTGACTCTGATACAGATGAGGAAATGAACTACATAAAGGAGTTATGTGGGAAAATGGGGGTTAAATGTTCCTTTTCAGAAGTTTTCTCTAAGGGCGGAGAAGGTGGAATAGAGCTTGCAAATGATGTTATCGACACACTCAATAATGAAGAGACACATTACGCCCCTTTATATGATGAAAGTCTTTCCATAAAAGAGAAAATTGAAATTATTGCAAAGAAAATATATGGTGCAGATGGCGTTAAATATACTGATGTTGCACTTGAACAAATTAATAAACTAGAATGTTTAAAACTTGACAAAACACCGATATGTATAGCAAAAACACAATATTCTTTGTCTGATGATGCAAAGAAACTAGGTAGACCTGTTGATTTTATGATTAATGTAAAAGACGTGAAAGTTAGCAATGGTGCCGGATTTATTGTCGTATTAACAGGTAATGTTTTGACTATGCCTGGCTTACCGAAAGTTCCGGCGGCAGAAAAAATTGATGTTTTACCGAATGGAGAATTAACAGGTATTTTTTAAGGAGGGAATATTAATGCTGCAAAAACATTCTAAGGATATTATTTTCATTGTTATAATCCTTATTTTGATAGGAATTATTTGGGGAGTAGAAAAAAATATTTGGCTGCTTATTGCTATTAATGTGGTGGTTATAATGGTCGGTCTTTTGTATGTTAATGTTAGCGATGGAAGTGGAGATTTTAATATAAAAAGTAATAACCCTAAAAATAATTATTTTACCTTAAAGAATATTGCTGAAACCGAGATTGATGAATTTTCGTCTGAGGTTGATTATGATGAGTTTTCCAGTGTTAAAAAAGGGAAAGAAATTTTAAATAAATTTGAAGCAGGAAATGATATTGATTCTGTTGTTAATAAAGTA
Source organism: uncultured Eubacteriales bacterium (assembly GCA_964640345.1). Lineage (GTDB taxonomy): Bacteria > Bacillota > Clostridia > TANB77 > RGIG9151 > RGIG9151. Next base: position 1,323 of record CAZXFU010000090.1, on the reverse strand, counting down.
AAAAAAGTTTGCAGTTATGACATTGAAATGTATTATCTTGGACTAAATGCTATTTGTATGGCTGATACTAATAGATTAAAAGAGCAAGATTACGCGTATATTACACTTGGAATAAAGCTTGTTAAAGCTTCTGACAAGATTGAGACGAAGCTAAAGGCTTTTTTAAAGAAAAATAAAATGTAATAGGAAGTGAAAAAACGCTTGATGAAATTAGGAAATATGCAAGGGAATCTTGGATACCTGTTATTTTAGATGATTCGCTAGATTATATAGAAAGAAAAATATTAAATGATAAGAAAATTGAAGGAATTCTTGAAATTGGTACAGCAATTGGTTATTCGGCAATTTGTTTTTCTGAGTTTTTAACGGATAGTGGGAAAATCGATACTATTGAAATTGATAAGAAGAGGATTATGCTTGCTAAAGCTAATATTGATATGATGCAAATTAACGACAAAGTTAATATAATTGAAGGCGATGCACTAAAAGTCTTAAAGTCTCTTGATAAAAAGTATGATTTTATTTTTATCGATGGTCCTAAAAGTCACTATGTAGAATACTTGCCTATTTGTTTAAACCTGTTAGCCGACGGCGGTACAATTGTTGCAGATAATGTAATTTATAAGGGAATGGTTAATGGCCCAGAAGTTGTTAAACATAAGCAAAGGACGGCAGTTATGCGGCTTAGAGAGTTTATTAATCTTGTAAAATCCGACGAGAAATTAAATTCAGAACTACTTGATATAGGTGATGGAATACTAGTTATCAGTAAAAAAAGAGAGGATTAACTGTAAAAACTCCACCACATAGCAAATGCCTCATATATTTGCTATGTGGTGGAGTTTTTACGGCAGCTTTATTGCTGGAAGTCGCTTCTTACATATATTTGCTATTTATTACAGAAAATGATATAATACCTCATGCAATTAATGATTATTTTAGATATATAGGGAGGAAATAAAAATGAAAAAGCCTGAATTACTTGCACCGGCTGGTTCATACGAAAGAGCAAAAATCGCCTATTTATATGGGGCAGATGCTGTTTATGCCGGTACTGCCGATTTGTCACTTCGCACTAGAGTTAATATTGGAAATGATGATTTTATAAAAATTGTTGAATTGGCTAAAAAAATGGATAAGAAAATTTATGCAGCACTTAATATCTATGCGTTTGACAAGGATTACGATAAGGTAAAAACACAAGCTAAAATTTTAAATGATATGGGAGTAGACGCTGTTATCGTAAGTGATGGCGGAGTGCTGGACATTGTCCGCGAATATGCTCCTGACGTAGATATTCATATAAGCACTCAGGCTAATACT
>CAZXFU010000089.1:0-5004 GCA_964640345.1 uncultured Eubacteriales bacterium | reverse complement strand
CCGCCATATTTCTACCTCTTTCATCGAATCCATTTTATTATGTACCTTTTTTCGGTTTGTGTCAATGTTTATTACTATTTCCTATTACATAAAATAAGATATATGTTTTAAAAGGAACGAATATTTACAGAAAGACTTATTCTATTGTTTTTTAGAGTCTTTCGTCGCAAATCCTGAGTCCCAATAAAACATATATCTTATTTTTTACATGGCTGTTAGTATTAATACTATTGCTAGTAAGAACAGCCAACGCCTACCTATCCATACCTTCTCCTCTTCTTGCATCTCTAATCGTTTCTATTCTGCTTTTTACGCCAGGAACAACATACCCCCCGGCATATGACATCGCATTTATATATGCCCAAACATCATTTGTAATTTCCTTGCACCTTGCCGTAATCTTTTTATCTTGACTAAATGTGGCTGTTCTTTCAGCTATACTTTCTATACTATCAGGCGTAACCTCTCTGCTATTTTTGCCTTCTATTGCAGCCTTTAAAATATCTTTTATTTTTTCCATTATACCAAAACCCGCCTTAATATATTCTGATTCACTCTCTTTTTGGGGTTCTACTAAAGGGTCCTCATCAAAGGTCAGATATCTTCCACTAATTTTTCTATCTTTTTTATTATTATGCGACTCTTTTATATTAGTAAAGAATCTTTTTATTTTCCCGAAAAAGCCTGTTTTTTCATGCTTAATCATTGCTTTTTCTTCTTTATCCTCTTTACCGTCAGAACGTTTATCTGCATCAAACTCTTTCTCAGCATCTGAATATTCTTTGTCTTCTCCAATCACTTTACCTTTAATATTAATATTTTCCTGACTTTGCTTTGTGTCAGAAACTATCTTATCGTTTATATTTTTAGCTGCTTCCCTTGCTTTTTTTATTAATGTTTCCTTTGTGGCACTTATCTCACTACGTAAATCCACGGTAAATTTTATTATATCTAAATCTCCTACTAGTTCTTCAATTTTCTCTTTCTTTTTATCATTTGAAATATGTGATTTTGTGACTTTATATATTTTTGCAACTAAATCAGTTAAGCCAACCATTTTTTCAGAAACCGCCTTGTGCATATCCTCACTACAACTGCTAAGAGATAATTCAGCTTCTAGCATACGGTTAAAGCTAACAAGATAATTAACAGTGTCTGTATTACTTCGTCCTAACTTCTCTCCAAGTTTTTTGGAAACCCTTACACCATTATTTCTAGAATCCACTCTTTTTTTAGTTGTGTTGGCTTTACTCTCAATAACATTTTCTTCATGTAACTCAACCTTTTCGGTTTGCACTTTCGATTTATTATCAACATTTTTTTCATCATTTATAATTTGAGTTCTATCCCCTTTAGGTAAGGAATCATCAGAATCGATACTATACTCCTTCTCAATATCTACTACACCTTCCATAATCTCGTCCATGTCCATATCTACTTCATCTTCCTCGGTCTCGTCCATATCAATAATATTATCCGTATCAATATCAAGAATTTTGCCTAAGAGATCTTCAAGTCCACCGCTAATAGCCCTATACCTTCTTGCCATAAGTATCCTCTCCCCATTTGATAAGTGTTTTCCAAAATCCACATACTACCTAATAACATTCATCACACATGCTTAAATATCGGAATATCAATCAAATTCCTTAACAAATTTCTTTATATACCTATTTATTTTTTATGTATTCATCAATAGCCCTTGCCACACATTTTCCGGCACCCATAGCTAATATAACTGTAGCAGCACCGGTTACTGCATCGCCGCCTGCAAATACACCTTCACGGGTTGTAAGTCCATCGTCGCTGTTTGTAACAATACAGCCATACTTATTAGTTTCAAGACCCGGAGTTGTGCTTCGAATTAACGGATTAGGACTTGTACCGATAGCCATAATCATAGTATCTACATCAAGTATAAACTCGGAATTAGGTTTTTGAACAGGTCTACGTCTACCGCTCTCATCGGTTTCTCCAAGTCCCATTTCAACGCATTTTATACCTTTAACATTACCCTTGTCATCGCCTAACACCTCTACAGGATTAGTTAGAGTCTTAAATATAATTCCTTCTTCCTTAGCATGCTCAACCTCTTCACAACGGGCAGGAAGCTCTTCCATGCCTCTTCTGTAAACAATATAAACATTTTCCGCACCAAGACGTTTTGCACATCTTGCTGCATCCATAGCAACATTTCCTCCTCCAACTACCGCAACATTTTTGCCATGTTTTATAGGAGTTTTAGAGTCCGCTTTATAAGCCTTCATCAAATTAATTCGAGTTAAAAACTCATTCGCAGAATAAACACCATTTAAACTCTCGCCAGGTATTCCCATAAAACGAGGAAGTCCGGCCCCGCTCCCAACATAAACAGCCTCATATCCCATGTCAAAAAGTTCATCTATAGTAATAACTTTACCTATTACCATATTAGTCTCAATATCAACACCTAATTCCAGCAAATTATCAATTTCCTTTTGGACAATACTTTTTGGTAGACGAAATTCAGGAATACCGTACACTAAAACTCCACCTGCTAAATGAAGAGCCTCAAAAACAGTTACTTTATACCCCATCTTAGCTAAATCACCGGCAGCTGTAAGACCTGAAGGACCGGAGCCGATAACTGCTACTTTGTGACCGTTTTGTTTAGGACGCTCAGTTTTAACGTTAGAATGTTCTCTGTGATAATCTGCCACAAATCTCTCAAGTCGTCCTATGCCAACAGATTCTGCTTTAATTCCTCTTACACATTTCCCCTCACATTGATTTTCCTGAGGACAAACTCTGCCACAAACTGCAGGAAGAGAACTAGATTTAGAAATAATCTTATAAGCCCCTTCCATATCTTCGCTTGCCACTCTCTCAATGAAAGCAGGAATATCTATTGCAACAGGGCATGCTGTTTGACAAGGCTTATTTTTACAGTTTAAACATCTTTTTGCTTCATTTACTGCCTGTTCATAGGTGTATCCAAGAGCCACTTCACTAAAATTTTTATTTCTGACATTCGGCTCCTGAACAGGCATCGCTGTCTTTTTAGGCTCCATATTAGGCATATTATTCTACCTCCTTATTTAATAAATTGCACTCAGTTTCTCTTGCATGACCTTCAAACTCTTTATACATATCTCCACGTTTCATTGCCTCGTCAAAGTCAACTAATGTTCCATCAAAATCAGGGCCGTCAACACAAGCAAATTTAGTTTCTCCCCCAACAGTAAGCCTACAGCCTCCACACATTCCAGTTCCATCAATCATAATAGGATTCATACTAACAACAATCTTTATATCATGTTTTTTAGCAACTTCCGTTACAAACTTCATCATAATAAGCGGACCAATTGCAATAACTTCATCATACTTATTTCCTTCTTCAATAAGTTTCTCTAACGCATTAGTAACTAAACCTTTCTCCCCGCAACTTCCATCATCTGTCATCATAGCAATTTTATTACTGACAGCCTTAAACTCATCCTCTAAAATTACCAACTCCTTATTTCTAAAACCCACGACAGAATGAACTTCAGCTCCCATTTCATGAAGTTTTTTGGCAATAGGATATGCAATAGCACACCCAACACCGCCGCCAACAACGGCAACTTTTTTAAGTCCGTCTAAGTGACTTTTTACACCAAGTGGTCCAACAAAATCATGAAGGCTTTCACCCTCCTTTTTCCTGTCTAACTCCATGGTACTTGCACCAACAATCTGATAAATTATTGTAACAGTACCTTTTTCACGGTCATAATCTCCAACAGTAAGCGGAATCCTCTCGCTATCTTCGTTAGCACGAAGTATAATGAACTGACCCGGCTCTGCTTTTTTCGCAATAAGAGGTGCCTCTATTACCATTTTACTAACCGTAGGATTTAAGGACTCTTTTTTTATTATTTTATATATCATTATACCGACTCCCCCACTAAAAACAAATTATACTTTAATTTTCAAATCATACCCTGTTGTAGGTTGACCATCAAGGTCAATCAAGTTTCGCACCGGATAAATCTATTTTTACAACTCCGTCAGGACCAGTATATGGAATTTCTGCTGCCGGCACTCCCATAGCATAAATTGCTATTTGGTATCGATTAAAATACAACACAAGCTTGTCATCTGTCAATTGAAATTTCACATTGTGTATTTCTTTTTCTAAATTTTCTCTCATTTCAGTTACATTCGTATCGGCATTTTCCTCAAGCATAGTTTCAAACCATTGCTCAAATGCATCTTTTACAATAGTGTCAACTTTTTCTTGTTCGCAGCCTAATATATCCTGTAAAGACAGCTCCTTTTCCATTAGCATTTGGAATGTTCTAGAATCCATATATATATTAGGATGAGGACCATTAGTATAAGAATAATCATATGTAGTAATAGACAGCATGTTATTTCTATTAAGTGTAACATTGTAATACAAGTTAAATGTTAAAGGTTCAAAATATTCTTTGCTCATTTCCGAATACGTTTCTTTAGCATCCGATATCCACTGTTCTTCCACTTCTTTCACATATTTTTCGGCCTGTTCCTTATATTCTTTATTTATGTAATCGCAAAATCCATTAGCATTTTCGTTCTCAATCAAAGGATATGAACAGTCGATACTCATAATCATTGCCCCATCGTCTGCTCTTATAATTTTCGTAATATTTCGAGTTTTTACTCTATATTGCCCCTGTTTCGACGAAATATTAACCGTTCTCGTTTCATTATCCCATTCTACTTTACAGTCAAGAGCTTCTGAGATAGCTCGTAGCGGAACTAAAGTCCTCCCGTCTATAATCTTTGGAGCAACGTCCAATTTTTTAGTTTCAAAATCAACCTCCATATCACACTGACCGACTTTAAGACTAATTAAATCAGATCCACGTCTAGCAGTCACTATCATACCGTCGCTATCTTCCTGATAAGAAACCGCACACCCAAGTTCTTCAAATATCTTTCTAAATGGGACTAAAGTTCTTCCATCCTCTATTACCGGATTAACATCAAAATTTAGTGTTT
>CAZXFU010000088.1:0-5080 GCA_964640345.1 uncultured Eubacteriales bacterium | reverse complement strand
AGGGTTGTTTGCATTTTTCTCCAAATTTCCGTCTAATATTTCTTACCACCAAAAAGGAGCTGTAAAAAATGAGGCTTTTTTAGCAACCTCATTTTTTACAGCTCCTTTTTTACAAACTATTATTGTTGAATTTCAGCAGTTGAAGGAGCAATTGTTATTGTATTTCCTTCAATGCTTATTTCATTCATAAATTCCTCAAAGAACTCTACAGGTATGAACGTACGCTCGTTATGTATTACTGTCTTTTGAGCATTCTCTACATCTCTAGTCAAATCTACAACTTGAAGTTTGCCTTCTATAGCTACTTTATTTGTATCTAAAGCAAATGTTGCTTTTTGAGTATACGCATCTTCAACAGTTGCTTCTCTTGTCGCATCATTCCACTTAACGGTATATCCAAGAGCTTCGCTGATTTTTGCAAGAGGGACCATTAATGTATTTTCTTCATAATAAGGAGCACAATCTTTAAGATCTAATTCCTTGCCGGCAACAACAAATTTTAATGTGCTTGCATCTTGAATATCGCTTACAATTACAACTTTATTTGTAGAAGCTTGAGCCGGTAAACTCATTGCTACAACATCATACCAAGCTAGTATCTTTGTACCCGCTTTAATATCGCCTAAAGTTTTTATATCCTTTGTCATAAAAGGTTTTACCGTCGCATCTTTAGAAATAGTTAAAATAATATTGCTGTCATTATCTGTAACTATAACATTACCCTTATCATCTTTTCTAACCTTGTCAACTGTAATTAAGTTAACACTTCCACCCTTTTCAATGTTAGTTGCAATTAAATATGCACTTGATTGTCCCGGGATACTTCTTGTCATAATTGACGAATATTCAACATAAACATCGTCTCCTACTTTTAACTCTTTTGCGTTTAAAGGAAGAGCAGTTTCGCTATCCACAATAACAGTATCAGCCGAAATATTTAATTGCACTTTTGGCATGCCATTAATTTCGCAAACTATGTAGTCGTTTTCAACTTCTGCAATCTTTGCTATGTTCTTAACAACAGAGCTGTATGAAGTTGGTGCTAAAATTACCATCACTTCATTTCCTGTAATCTCTGCAAAAGCTGGTGAACTCATCACCAATACACCTGCCAATGCTAAACTTGCTATTTGTTTTACCATAAAAAACATCCTTTCAAATAAATATTTTCTAACATCTCAATGTTATCTACACCAATTAGACGAATATTATAATAAAAAGTTTCAAAAATATTAACATTTTTTCAGAATTTAGTGTTTTAATCATAAATTTTGTCTAAAAACTAATATTTGTGTCTTTTTTTACTTTGGCTTGTCCAGTCATTTCTACTTCGTCAACATAAACTGTAGTCTCTCGTTACGTCACTATTCATGCTGGTTTGACATTATTTGCCAAGCTTTGACAAAAAGTTTTTTTTGTGCTATTCTAACAACATAATTTACTAATGAGGTGATCAAATTGATAAGAAAGAATGATTTGTCAAAATTAAAAGAAGACATCGGTTTCTGTATTGGTCAAAGCGTAAGAATTACTACTAACAAAGGAAAAAAGAAAGTACTTACAAAAGAAGGCGTTGTTGAAAGTGCATATCCAAACATATTCACAGTTAAGTTCGAAGATGAGCAATCTTCAAGAAGAATTGCATATAGTTACACAGATGTACTTACAAATACTGTAGAAGTAATCCGTTGTTCAGATAATTCTAATATTCAGAATTTACTTAATTAAATAAAAGCTTCGCAACAAAACGTTTAAGAAAAACGTATAAATAGCAAATACCTCATATATTTAACGATGCCCAAAATTCACGGCAGAAAGCTTATATCCTACACTGTAGGATGCTTTACTGTGAATATTCGAATCTTTTAAATATATGAGGTATTTGCTATTTATAGGAGTTTTTTACAATTCCTTTATTTTTTCAAGAGCGACATTTGCCGCATTCTGCTCTGCTTCTTTTTTACTTTTACCACTGCCTTGACCAAGCACTTCACTTCCAAGCTTAACAATAGCAATATATTCTCTTTTATGTGCCGGACCTTTTTCATCAATTATCTCATAAGCAATCTTTTTAGTATTGTTTTTTTGTAAGATTTCTTGAAGCTTTGTCTTATGATCTTTTTCCCCAAGCTTTCCAATAGCTTCATCGGCAGTTTTTCCAAGATTTCTTAATACAAAATCCTTAGCCACATAAAAATCTGAATCTAAATAAATAGCTGCAATAACAGCCTCAAAAGCATCTGCTAAAATAGAAGGTTTTTTTCTGCCACCAAATCTCTCTTCTCCGATTCCAAGCATAATAAATTTATCATAATTAAGCCTTAGTGCCGCTTCATACAACGAATCCTCACAAATCACAGTAGCCCTTATCTTACTCATATTCCCTTCAGATATTTCCGGCTTATGTCTATAGATTCTTTCACTAATAGATAAATTAAGAATAGTATCCCCTAAAAATTCCAATCTCTCGTTGCTTTGCGATTGTTCTGAATGCTCATGAGCATACGACGTATGTGCTAATGCATTCTTTAGTAGCTTTATATTTTTGAACTTATATTGCAAATTATTCTGTAGTTCATCTAAATCCTCCATAATTTCCTCCCAAAATATCTTGTCCAATTTTTACGGTTATATCCCTAAATAACTTAACAGGCTGTTGAATAAAACTTCAACAGCCTGAATCTTGTGCTCTCAATCATTCTTTTGATGAGCTTTTATATACTCGACAGCATCACCTACTGTTACTATCTTATCTGCATCAGTTTCCGGTACCTCAATATCGAATTCTTCCTCTAAAACCATGACGAATTCAACCATATCAAGGGAGTCAGCACCAAGGTCATCAACAAAAGAAGAATCCATAGTAACCTCATCTTCTTCAACACCAAGTTGAGAAACAATAATTTCTTTAACCTTTTCGAAAACCATCTACAATTCACCCCCTTCCAAAAATTTCATGCATAACATCGCCAATGACAAAAGCAATATCGGCAATAATTTTTAATCTCTTTAGTTGAAATTAAAAAACTTCAATTAAAAGTATATCAATTTTTTTTTAAAATGCAACTATTTTATAGCTTCTTTTATATTTTCTATTGTATTAGTCTTCTCGAATTCATATGCCTGCAATATCGCTGATCTTATTTCTTTCGCTTTTGAAGTACCGTGGCACTTAATAATGCCGCCATTTATACCAAGAAGTAGTGCACCGCCATATTCGGTATAATCCATCTTGTGTTTTATCTCTTTTAATGCAGGTTTTAAAAATAATGCACCAATTTTTCTTCTTAAGCCTTTTGTTATACTATCCTTTAATATTCCAAACACTGCAAGTCCAAAACCTTCAATAGTCTTTAGCATAACATTGCCTGTAAAACCATCGCAAACAACCACATCAACATTTCCCGGCATCAAATCTCTTCCTTCAATATTACCTATAAAATTAAACTTTTCTTTTTTAAGTAACTCATAAGTCGCTTTGGTCAAGTCATTTCCTTTTTCGGCTTCTGTTCCTATATTAAGTAATCCCACACGAGGATTTTTTATTCCCAAAACATTTTTACAATATATGTTCCCCATATGTGCAAATTGAACTAAATAATCAGGTCTGCAATTAGTATTAGCCCCGGCGTCCACAATAACAAACGGTCCTTTTTGCGAAGGAAGAGTCGGGCACAAAGCCGGTCTGGATATCCCTTTTATTCTCCCGACATTAAGCAATGCTCCTGTAAGCAATGCTCCTGTACTGCCCGCAGATATAAAAACTTCTCCCTCTTTCTCCTTTATCATATTGAGTCCTACAACCATAGACGAATCTTTTTTTGTCTTTATAGCTTTGGTAGGAATTTCTTCATTAGATATTACTTCACTTGCATGCTTAACCTTAATATTATCTCTCTTTTCAAGCTTATCCAATCTGTCTTTTATTATCTTAGCGTTGCCAACTAAAACAATAGTAGCATCAATTTCCTTTGCCGCCTCAACAGCACCCTTAATTATTTCATCAGGTGCATTATCTCCCCCCATAGCATCAACAATTATTTTCATATGTATTTTTCTCTCCTTTTGTTGGGTTTTTAAACTACTATTCTATTATAATACAATTTTTTTACAAAATGTCAAATTTGTAATGACAAAATAAAATTAATTGGATATACTATTATGCGTAAAAAAAATACAAAAGTGGAGGGTTTTTTATGCTTTCATGCAAAAATTGTGGTGCTCAAATGAGCGGAATAGACCTGGTTTGCAAAAATTGTGGTACACCATGGGGTAAAAAACACAAAAGCAGAAAAGGATTATACTTTTCAATTTTTATAACATTAATGATTGGAATTGCTTCGTATATATGGTATGTTCCTGGTGCAAAAGAGAACTTTATGAATTTATATACAAGTGCACTGGCAGCAATAACAAAAAATGAAGAATCAGAAAAATCCAGCTCAGAAGAACCAAAAGAATCTCCTGAACTAAGTAACGAAATTGTTCCACCAGAGGTCACAGAGCCTAAAGAACAAACGCCACTTACTGAAGAACCACCGTCAAAAGCTGAACCGCCGGTATTTACATGGATTAGTGCTTCTTCCTCATTAAAAGATTATCCGCCTGAAAATACAACAGATGGGAAATTAGAAACAGCATGGTTAGAAGGCGTAAAAGGTAATGGAATAGGCGAATGGATAATGTACTCTGCCGAAAAAGAACAACCCGTTTCATCAATCACACTGTATAACGGCTATTTAAAAAACGATAAAGTTTATGTAAACAATGGCAGAATAAAGAAAATTGCTTTAGAATTTTCAGACGGTGAAATAATAACAAAAGACATTGCAAAAACAAATTTTTCAAACGCAAAAAATGGTTTTACAATAAATTTAGACACACCGAAAGCTACAACATCCATAAAACTAACAATATTAGATGCTTATCAAGGTGCATATTATACAGATACGGCTCTATCCGGTGTTAGTTTCAACTAACAATAAAAAAGGTGGACTAAAGTCCACGCTTTAAAAGAGGATATTTAGAGTACGTAGAAAAGTTTGTGTAAACTATCACAATCCTTTCTATGTAAAGAACC
>CAZXFU010000087.1:0-5164 GCA_964640345.1 uncultured Eubacteriales bacterium | reverse complement strand
TATAGTGTAAGCTACACCTGCTATCATCCGATATAATCTGCTCGCCGGCTAATACAGAACTTAATAATCCCATCTTAACCTTTGACCGAAAGGTATAAAACGACTTTGGCATCTCACACCCCTCTTGGCTCAACTATTGCAAACCCTTATGACATTATTATGTGTCATATATTTTTTTATATTACAGGAAAATGTTAGAAATTTTATTGTTAATTATATTATTTAAATATATAATTATTGTTGATGTGATAGGAATTTGGAGGGATATTATGAGTTTGAGTAAAATTATTGATATAACTTGTCCGAAATGCAATACTAAGCAATCCTTTAAGATATGGCAGTCTATAAATGTTACAGAAGATAGAACACTAAAAGATATGGTTTTTAGTCAGGAACTTTTTAAGTTTAAATGTAGTTATTGTGGGGTTACTAGCATTATTGAATATCCTTTTATTTATCATGATGCTGAAAAGAAGTTTTTTGTTTATTTTGATCCTTCAAAAAAGTTTGAGAATGTTATTGAGACTCCTGAATATAAAACAAAAACTACAGGAGAGTATTTGGAGCTTTTGGAAGTTGTTCGCGTTCTTGAAGATGGTATTGATGAAAAAAAGGTGGCGGCTGCCAAAGAAGAACTTTTAAATAAATTTAGAAATAATGAGAAGTTAAAACATATAAATAAAATATATTATAGTGGAACAGAAAATGAAAGGTTAGTATTTTTTGTGCCGGAAATTAATGGCAAAATTTTATTTTAGGGGGAAAATATGAGATTTTGGAGAAGGCTTGACAATGCTGCAAAGATATTCCCTTCGGCGGCAAATGGGCATGATACCAATGTTTTTAGAATATATTGTGAACTAAATGAATGTGTAGATAAAGTCTTTTTGCAAAATGCTTTGGATAAAGTAATAGCAGAATTCCCGGTTTTTAGATCAGTTATGAAAAAGGGCCTTTTTTGGTATTATTTGGAAGAAAGCGATATTTTGCCGATGGTAAAGGAAGAAAGTGAAAGTCCTTGTAGTAAAATTTATGATAAAGATGTGAAAAAATTACTATTTAGAGTTACGTATTTTGAGAAAAGAATTAATTTGGATGTTTATCATGTTTTGGCTGACGGAACAGGGGCTGAGGAGTTTTTAAAGGTGCTTGTTTCTAATTATCTTTGCCTTAAATATAAAATTAATGTGGAATATTTGAATTTAGATTTTGATTCGTCTGTTTTTCAGAAGGCAGATGACAGTTATATGAAGTTTTACGAAAAAGATAAGAGCAAAAATGTTGGGTTAAAAAGGGCGTATAAAATAAAAGGATTAAAAACCTATAATAAAAATTTGAAAGTGATAGAAGGAAGGATGAGTAGCAGAGCTGTTTTGGATAAAGCACATGAGTATAATGCTACTGTTACATCTTTTATCACAGGGGTTTTATTAAAGGCAATATATGATAATATGTCTATTATGGAGAGAGACAGACCTGTTGTTGTTTCTATTCCTGTTAATTTAAGGAAGTTTTTTGATTCTGCTTCTGTAAGAAACTTTTTTGGAGTTGTCTTCCTTAGTTATGATTTTAGGAAAGAATCAATAGAATTAGGAAATATTATAAAATTTGCAGATAATTTTTTGAAAAAAGAGTTAAGTGGGGAAAAGATAAAGCTTAGAATGAATGCTTTAATTGGTGTTGAGAGAAATGTAGTTATTAGAATGATACCTCTTTTATTAAAGAATTTTGTACTAGGCAATGTTTTTAAAATGTCAGAAAAAAAAGAAACAACAAATATATCTAATATTGGGAAAATAGATATGCCGGATGAGTTGAAAAAGTATATTCATTCTTTTGGACTGCTGGTTGCGACAAATAAATTGCAACTGGGTATTTGTACATTTGATGATGTACTTACTATAAGTTTCTCATCATGTTTCTTTAATACGGATATTGAGCGATGCTTTTTTAGGCTACTTACCGAAATGGGGATAAATATCGAAGTGGTTGCAAATTATATTGAAGGGCAGGTGTGATAGTTGAAATATTGTAGTAAGTGTAGAGTAAACGTTGCGGGTAGTCGTGATAAGTGCCCACTTTGTCAAAGCGAGTTAAAGGATATTGGAGGAGATAAAGTAGAGAGATTTCCTAAGATAAAAAAGCAAAAAAGTCGTATGGATTTTGTTTGCAGATTAATTATTACGATACTTATAGGTATAATTGCGATTTGTGCAGTTGTTAATTATGTTTTACCGCAGAGCGGTTTATGGTACAGATTTGTTATTGGTGGTGCGATTACTGTTTTAATTATGTGGTTTATTGTAGTCAGTAAGTACAAAAATGTCTTAAAGTGTATTTTGTATGAGACAATTACTATAGGTATAACAGTTATTACATGGGATTATTTTACCGGCATGAATGGTTGGTCTGTTAACTTTGTAGTGCCATGCGTTTTTTCCGTAGGTCCAATTGTTATGGAAATTTTAACAAAGGCTTTGAATATTGCAAACGAGGAACACATTGTGTATTTGATAAGCTTGACTATTTTCGGAATAGTTTCGGGTGTTTTATTGTTAAATGATTTTGTTAAAATTGGCTTGCCGTCTATAATTTGTGTGTGCATAAATTCGGTACTTTTATTAGCATTAGTTGTATTTGAAGGTAAGAATATGTGGAATGAGTTCAAACGCAGGCTACATGCGTAAGAAAAATGGACTCTGAATTATGTAATTTATATCAATTTGACTTTTTTGTAATAATTTGGTATAATAAAAACTGTTGTTGGGTGTAGACTTTCTTTAAGCAATTGCAAAAGGAGGACGCAGTATGAAAAGTACGGAGATTAAGACCAGATGGTGGGAAATGCAGGGCTGGAAAAGGGATTTGTTGTCAGTGGGCATATCATTTGTGATGGTTATACTAGCTGCAGGACTGCTGGCTGCCTTAATTATTTTATTAGCCTGCACTGTAGGCTAATAGAAAATACCGCAAAGCAACCGCTTTGCGGTATTTTTTTGCATATTAGTCTCCAGTCAGTACATTTAGCGGATTTATAGATTTATTATTTTTATATATTTCAAAATGAAGATGTTCAGGCTCGTAATATTCAAAAGAGGCAGTATTACCTATTCCGCTTATTACTCTTCCTTTTTCCACTTTTTGCCCGACTTTTACCATTTCTTTTGTAGAGAGATTAGAGTAAACAGTTTTATAGTCATCCTTATGGGATAGCGTAATTTCAATCCCCTTCTCGGCAGTTTCTGTTATACTTTCTACAATTCCTTCTTCAGAAGCAGAAACAGGAGTTCCACGTTTGGCTTGGATATCAATACCGGTATGAGTAGTCCATTCTTGGAGAGTTTTAGAATATATAAGTGTTTCCGGTGAATGACCTAAACCAATTTCGCCGGAAACAGGGAAGGAAAACGATATGGGTTCTTCTATTTGAGGTGCACTTACAGGTGTAGTTTCTATAATTGGGGAAGTTACTTTAATTTCCGGTTCGGTTGCATTTATTTTTGTTAGATTTTCTTGAATATTTTCCTCATAGGGAACAGATTGACTGTTTATAAATTTGACTGTTAAGAATGCAACAAATGTGAAAATAAAAACACTAAGTACAGTTATAAAAAATATTTTTTTCATAGGTAATACCTCCTTGTATTAAGAATTATTACCCATTATTTTTTGATTATTCAAATATTTGAAAAAATTGTATTGACAAAACAAAAAAATCAAAGTAGACTAAATTGTAGATAAATACGGCGATGATAAGAATAAGTAGTAATTAATGAAACTAAAAGAAAGCTACCGGTTGATGAGAGGTGCGAGGGAAGTTGATTATGAATACATCTTTGAGCTTCCGGTTGAAATTTTAGTAGGCTTGGACGTATGCGTACGTTATAACGCAAAAGTATTGCTTCGGCTGTACTTTGTGAGGTAAACAGCGAGAGCTGTTTATAAATTAAGGTGGTAACACGAGTGAATCTCTCGTCCTTTTCTAAGGACGGGAGTTATTTTTTTAAGGGGGAATTTTTATGACGATTTTTGATGAGTTAAAGGAAAGAGGTTTGCTTGCTCAACTTACTGATGAAGAAGAAATTAAAGAGTTAATTAATACTGGTAAAGCAACTTTTTATATTGGCTTTGACCCTACAGCAGATAGTTTACATGTTGGACATTTCATGGCTTTATGCCTCATGAAACGTTTGCAGATGGCAGGAAATAAGCCAATTGCTTTGCTTGGCGGCGGAACAGGTATGATAGGTGATCCGTCCGGTAAAACAGACATGAGAAAGATGCTTACACCTGAAGATATTAAACACAATTGCGAGTGCTTTAAAAAACAAATGAGTAAGTTTATAGATTTTTCTGAGGGAAAGGCTATGATTGTTAATAATGCAGATTGGCTTCTTGATTTGAATTATGTTGATATGCTTCGTGAGGTTGGACCGCATTTTTCTGTTAACAGAATGCTTACAGCAGAGTGCTACAAGCAAAGAATGGAAAGAGGTTTAACATTTTTTGAATTTAATTACATGATAATGCAAAGCTATGATTTCTTTGTTTTATTCCAAAAATACGGCTGCAATATGCAATTTGGTGGAGATGATCAATGGAGTAATATGCTTGGAGGAACAGAACTCATACGTCGTAAATTGGGAAAAAATGCGTATGCTATGACAATTAATTTGTTATTAAATTCCGAAGGAAAGAAAATGGGAAAAACAGAATCCGGTGCGGTTTGGCTTGATCCTAATAAAACTTCTCCGTTTGAATTTTTTCAATATTGGAGAAATGTTGCGGATGCTGATGTTATAAAGTGCATGAAAATGCTTACTTTTTTGCCTATTGAAGAAATTAAAAAAATGGAAAACTGGGAAGGTGCAGAATTAAATAAGGCAAAGGAAATTTTGGCGTTTGAGCTTACGAAACTTGTTCATGGCGAAGAAGAGGCAACACGAGCTATGGAAGGAGCAAGAGGTTTATTCGGAGTCGGGAATGCCGAGAATATGCCAACAACTGAGTTAACAGATGACGATTTTAACGAAGGAAAAATCGATATTTTGACTATTTTACAAAAGAGTGAGTTAGTTCCGTCAAGAGCAGAAGGAAGACGTGCCGTTGAACAGGGTGGCGTTAGTGTTGACGGTACAAAGATTGATGATGTGAAAAAGTACTT
>CAZXFU010000086.1:0-5170 GCA_964640345.1 uncultured Eubacteriales bacterium | reverse complement strand
ACGAAAAGAGAGAAATGTTACTTCAAGCAAAAGAAGAAATACACAAAAATAGGGTGGAATTAGAGAGAGAAATTAAAGAACGCAGAAATGAAATGCAAAGGTTAGAAAGAAGAGTTTTACAAAAAGAAGAAGGACTTGATAAGAAGTCTGAAGCTTTAGAACAGAAAGAGGAAGTATTAGTAAAGAAAACAAAAGAAACACAGGACTTAAAAGAGGAGTTAGAGTCTTCACTTAAGAAAGAGCAGGCTGAACTTGAAAAAGTGGCTGGAATGACCGCTGAAGAAGCTAAGCAGATGTTAGTTAAGAATATTGAGCATGAAGTTAAACTTGAGACTGCTCTTATGATTAAGAACATGGAAATGAATGCGAAAGAAGATGCTAACAAGAAGGCTAGAAGCATTATTGCAACAGCTATTCAAAAGTGTGCTGCTGATCAAGTGGCAGAGCATACGGTATCTGTTGTAACTCTTCCTAATGATGAGATGAAAGGAAGAATTATCGGGAGAGAAGGAAGAAATATTAAAGCGTTAGAGACGCTTACAGGTATTGATTTGATTATTGATGATACGCCTGAAGCCGTTATTTTATCGGGATTTGATCCGGTAAGGCGTGAAGTTGCAAGAATTGCACTTGAAAAATTGATTTTGGATGGGAGAATTCATCCTACTCGTATTGAAGAAATGGTTGAAAAGGCCCAGAATGAAGTTGAGGAAATTATGCGTGAAGCAGGCGAAGAAGCTTGCTATAGCACTAATGTTCATAATTTGCATCCTGATCTTGTAAGATTATTGGGTAAATTAAAATATAGGACGAGTTATGGTCAGAATGTGTTGATTCATTCTATAGAAGTTTCACATCTTGCGGGACTTATGGCATCAGAACTTGGTATTGATCCTGAAATGGCAAAGCGTGCAGGTTTACTACATGATATAGGTAAGGCTATTGACCAAGAGATGGAAGGATCACATGTTCAAATCGGTGTTGATTTGCTTAAGAAATATAAGGAATGTCCTGAAATTCTTAATGCTGTTGAAGCACATCATGAAGATGTTGAGCCACAATCAATTACAGCAATTTTAATACAGGCTGCCGATTCTATTTCAGCTGCTCGCCCGGGTGCCAGAAAAGAAACTTTAGAGGCTTATATTAAGAGAATTGAGAAAATTGAAGAAATTACAACTTCTTTTAAAGGAGTTGATAAATCTTTTGCTATACAAGCTGGTCGTGAGGTTAGAATTATCGTTAATCCGGAAGATATATCTGATGCGGAAATGACTTTACTTGCAAGAGATATAGCTAAGAAGATAGAAGATGAGGTAAGTTATCCGGGTCAAATTAAAGTTAATATTGTGCGTGAAACACGTGCTATTGATTATGCAAAATAATTAAAATGTAGATTGTTTTCCAATAAAATCAATATAAAAAAGATGGACGAAGTCCATCTTTTTTATATTGATTTTATTGGAAAGTAGAGATTAGAAGTATATAGTTGCTCCAAAAATTTTTTTGTGATAAAATACGTATATGCTTTGGTGGCCTAATGGATAAGGTAACAGATTCCGATTCTGTTGATGCGGGTTCGATTCCCGCCCGAAGTACCATAGTTAGGAGAGAGGTATATGGAAAATGAAAGATATTCTACATTAAGCTATACAAAATTATTTTTGCTAATGATAATACCTATATATGGACTGTGTTTTTCAATATTATTGGCTTTTAGCAAAGACATAGATTATGAGCTAAGATGTTTGGCAAGAGGGGCACTTATTGCAAGAATTGCGTTTTGGATTATTTGTGCATTATTGATTGTTTTATTTGTGTTATTTTTGCTACCGCTATTAAATTTTTCTTTAGATAATTTGTTTAGCGATGAGAATATTATGAAGTTGTTTATGTAAGGAGTGAGTAGGTTGTACGTAATAGTTGGACTTGGAAATCCGGGTAAAGAGTATGAGAAAACTAGGCATAATACAGGATTTATTACTATAGATAAGCTTGCAAATAAATATAATATTGAAGTTAATAAAGAAAAACATAAAGCTCTTATTGGAAGAGGAACAATTGAAGGCAAAAAAGTTATTTTAGTTAAACCGCAAACTTATATGAATTTAAGTGGAGAGGCTGCAAGAGAGGTTTTGGAGTTTTATAAAGAAGATGTGAAAAATTTAATTGCGATTTTTGACGATATCGATTTGCCTTTAGGAAATATAAGAATAAAAGAAAAGGGTTCTGCCGGTACGCATAACGGTGTTAAATCGCTGGTAAAAGAACTGGGTTCACAAGATTTTAAGAGAGTGAAAGTTGGAATAGGCTCTCCTGCTAAACAGATAGATTTAATAAGCTATGTACTTGGAAGGTTTTCGACCGAGGAGTGGGAAAAAATAGACAAAAGTTCGGATAATGCAGTTGATGCAATTGGAGTTATAATAAGAGATGGAATATTAAAAGCGATGAATGAATATAATTAGGGGGAACTTTATGGTTAAGCTTGGCAATTCTTGGGATAATATATTAAAAGATGAATTTGAAAAAGAATATTATAAGAAAATAAGAAGTTTTTTAATATATGAGTACAGCCATTATAAAATTTATCCGGATATGCATGACATTTTTAACGCACTGAAAATGGCAGATTATGATAATATAAAGGTTGTAATAATCGGTCAAGATCCTTACCATGAGGAAGGACAGGCTCATGGATTATGTTTTTCTGTCAAAAAGGGTATTCCGACTCCACCGTCGCTTGTTAATATTTATAAAGAACTTCAAAGTGATTTAGGGTGCTATATCCCGAACAATGGTTTTTTAGAAAAGTGGGCGAAACAGGGAGTTTTACTTTTAAATAATGTTTTAACCGTAAGACAGGGGCAAGCAAATTCTCACAAAACATGCGGTTGGGAGACTTTTACGGATAGAGTGATAATAGAACTTAATAAAAGGGAAAAGCCAATAGTATTTATGTTTTGGGGAGCTAATGCTAGAAAAAAAGAACTTCTTGTAACAAATCCGAATCATTATATTTTAAAAGCTGCTCATCCGAGCCCATTATCTGCGTTTAATGGTTTTTTTGGATGTAAGCATTTTTCAAAAGCTAACGCGTTTTTAGAGAAGAACGGAGAAACGCCAATTGACTGGCAAATTGAGAATATATAATTTTTTTGTGAAAAAGTATAAAGATAATAAAAAACAACTTTTAGATATTTAAATAAATATTGACTATAACTCCAAAAAGTAGTAAAAATAGTATGTAGGTAAATTTAGGATAGGAGGAAGTATATATGAAACAATACTTAGAGATTGAAAGCGTATACGCAAGAGAAATTTTGGATTCAAGAGGTAATCCTACTGTTGAAGTAGAAGTTATTGTTGAAGGCGGAATAATGGGCAGAGCTGCTGTTCCTTCCGGTGCATCAACAGGTGCTTTTGAAGCAGTAGAATTAAGAGATGGAGATAAATCAAGATACCTTGGTAAAGGTGTTGAAAATGCAGTAGATAACGTTAATACAATCATTGCTCCTGAAGTTGAAGGAATGAACGTATTAGATCAAGTCGCAATAGATGAATTGATGATTTCGTTGGACGGAACTCCAAACAAAGGGAAATTAGGTGCTAATGCAATTCTTGGTGTTTCAATGGCTTGTGCTCATGCAGCTGCTGAAGCTTTAGGGTTGTCTTTGTATCAATATATCGGAGGAATTAATGCTAAGACATTACCTGTTCCGATGATGAATATCTTAAACGGTGGTAAGCATGCAGATAATAATGTAAATATTCAAGAATTTATGATTATGCCTGTTGGAGCAGATTCTTGGAGAGAAGCACTTCGTATGTGTGCTGAAGTATTCCATAACTTAAAGAAAGTATTAAAAGGAAAAGGATATAATACAGCAGTTGGCGATGAGGGTGGATTTGCACCAAATCTCCAAAAAGATGAAGAAGCTCTTGAAGTTATTGTTGAAGCTATTAAAGCTGCCGGATATAAACCGGGAGATGAATTTAAGATTGCAATAGATGCTGCGGCTACAGAAATGTATGATGAAGCTAAGGCAAAGGGTAAGGAAGGTTGCTACTATTTCTGGAAGACAGATGTTATGAAGACAAGAGAAGAGATGGTAGATTTCTGGGCTGAATTAGCTGATAAATATCCTATTATTTCTCTTGAAGACGGTCTTGCTGAAGAAGATTGGGAAGGTTGGAAATTACTTACCGATAAATTAGGTAAGAAAATTCAATTGGTTGGCGACGATTTATTTGTTACAAATACAGAGAGATTAAAGAAAGGTATCGAAATGGGAGTTGCAAACTCGATTTTGATTAAAGTTAACCAAATCGGTACTTTAACAGAAACATTAGACGCTATCGAAATGGCAAATCGTGCCGGTTATACAGCAGTTGTATCTCATCGTTCAGGTGAAACAGAAGATGTTACAATCGCTGATTTGGTTGTTGCTATGAATGCAGGTCAAATTAAGACGGGCGCACCGTCTCGTACAGACAGAGTTGCTAAGTATAACCAACTTTTAAGAATTGAAGAAGAACTTGGAGATGTTTCAAGATATCTTGGGCATGAAGCATTCTTTAATTTAAAATAATTATTTTTTGATTTCTTGATAAAAACCGGGTAAGCTTTATATAAAGTGGGTTTGCCCGGCTTTTATTTTTTTATATATCTTTTTGAAATTTGGGAATATTTATGATAGAATTTTTACAGAATGATGATGGGAGGTAGTTTTATTATGAGTAAATCAAAAGTTTATTTTATGAAAGAAATTAATCCTGAGAATGTCGTTAAAATATTTAAAGCTTTGGGGAAAGAATTACCAGGAAATGTTGCAGTAAAGGTCCACTCCGGAGAAAAAGGAAATCAGAATTATCTTAAACCTGAATTTATGAAACCTATGATCGACTACGTAAACGGAACAGTTGTTGAATGCAATACGGCATATAATGGAGAGAGGAACACGTCTGAAAAGCATTTAAAATTACTGAAAGAACATAAGTTTAGCGAGTTATTTAAAATTGACCTTATGGATGAAACAGGACCGGATATGGTTTTACCGGTAAACGGTGGTATTGTATTAAAGGAAAATTTAGTTGGAAAAGATATGGCGAGCTTTGATTCTATGTTGGTTTTATCCCATTTTAAAGGACATCCTATGGGTGGATACGG
>CAZXFU010000085.1:0-5377 GCA_964640345.1 uncultured Eubacteriales bacterium | reverse complement strand
GAGCAGTAGCGTACCTAACAAACGCAATAGGACGAATACCATATATAAATAATAATAGTGATAATATAACAGGAATTGCAGGCAATAGCCAGGATGCAAGTAGCTCAACCAGTACAACAAATAGCTGGAATACGATAAACGGCGTAAAAGCATCCACAACACATAATGTATATGGAATCTATGACCTTTCCGGCGGAGCATGTGAATTTGTATCTGCGTACTATACCGGTGGAAAGAGCACATGTCTTTCTGGTGACTCAAACGGAACATATGCCGGTGTATTATATACAAACCGTAATACAAAATATGTAGAAACATATGGTACTGCTTACACATCTTCGAAGACCGGAGATGCAGTATATGAGACAAGTGCTATTAGTACTGATACCGGCATTGGCTATGCATCATGGGATGACGATTATTCGAGTGCTCCGGGTTCGGATTCTGCATGTGTTTTCGTGCGTGGTGGTGCCTACGATGACAGCTCAAACACTGGTGTTTTCTCTTTCGAGCGCAGTGGTGGTATAGCTGCTGTTAATAACGGTTTCCGTACCGTCCTCTCGATTGTGAATCAATAACTGTAAAATTAAAAGCCTGTGGTAATCTCGAAACTTTGCTTTGAGACTACCACAGGCTTTTTGTTGCTAAAAATCATTGCAATTGAAAAAAAAAAATGACATACTATAGTAGGATATTTAGAAGAAAAGAGAGATGAATTATATGGGTATACCAACTGCAGATGAAATTATTGAAAGAGTTGATGTTTATTCAAAGAAAAAAAATCATGATTTAATAAGAAAGGCGTATTCTTTTGCTGAAAAGGCACATGAAGGGCAACTTCGAGAGTCGGGAGAACCTTATTTTAAGCACCCTGCAAAGGTTGCTTTGATTTTAACGAGCTTTGAATTAGATGATGCCTCAATTTGTGCCGGACTTTTACATGACGTAATTGAAGATACGGAGTATACTTACGATGACGTAAAAGAGCAATTTGGGGAAGAAATCGCAAATCTTGTAGAAGGTGTTACAAAGCTTGGTAAAATACCATATAACACAAAAGAAGAGCAACAGGCGGAAAATTTAAGAAAAATGTTTATGGCAATGGCTACAGACATTAGGGTTATATTTATAAAGCTTGCTGACAGACTTCACAATATGAAGACTTTAGGGTATACAGATAAGCAAAAGCAAATAGAGAAGGCTAGAGAGACACTTGAAATATATGCACCGCTTGCTCACAGACTTGGTATGTATTCAATAAAATGGGAACTTGAAGATTTATGTTTAAGATATATTGATCCGGATGCGTATTATAATTTAGTTGATTCTATTTCTCAACGAAGAAATGAAAGGGAAAAATTTATACACGATATAATAGAAAATATTAAAGCTAAGTTAAAAGAAGTTAATATTGAAGCGGATATAGAGGGTAGACCTAAGCATTTTTACAGTATTTACAGAAAGATGAAGGAACAAAACAAAGGAATTGATCAGATTTTTGACTTATTTGCACTTAGGGTTATTGTTAATTCTGTAAAAGATTGCTATGCAGTTTTGGGACTTGTGCATGAAATGTACCGACCGGTTCCAGGACGTTTTAAGGATTATATTGCTATGCCTAAAGCAAACGGATATCAGTCACTTCATACTACTTTGGTAGGAAAAACCGGTCATCCTTTTGAAATACAGATAAGGACTTGGGATATGCATAGAACTGCCGAATATGGTGTTGCTGCCCATTGGAAATACAAAGAGAAAACAACAGATAAAAAAGATGCGTTTGATGAAAAGATAAGTTGGATAAGACGTACTGTTGAATGGCAAAAGGAGACAAAAGACAGTAATGATTTGATGGAAAACTTAAAATTTGACTTGTTTAGTGATGACGTTTTTGTTTTTTCGCCAAAAGGAGATGTTTATCAACTGCCTGTTCATTCTACGCCTATAGATTTTGCGTATAGAGTGCATAGCGAAGTAGGAAATAAGATGGTAGGAGCAAGGGTAAATGATAAGATGGTTCCTATCGGATACGAACTTCATAACGGAGATGTTGTAGAGATTATAACTTCTTCCAGTTCTAAAGGGCCAAGCAGAGACTGGCTTAATATCGTAAAGAGTGCAAATGCTCGTGCAAAGATGATTCAATGGTTCAAAAAAGAAGGATATGATGAGAATGTTGAGAGAGGAAAAGAGACTGTTGAAAGAGAGATTAAGAGATTAAAGTTATCGTTTAATGATTTGTTTAAACCTGAATGGGTTGAGCCGCTGTTGAAAAAATATACATTTAGCAAATTAGACGACTGTTATGCTGCAATCGGATATGGTGCACTTCCTGTTGGAAAGGTTATAGGTAGATTAAAAGAAGAATATGAAAAGGAAAGAAAAGCAAACGAAAAAAAGGATACACCTTTTGAATTTGTTACAGATAAAGAATCTCCTAAAAAGGAGAGAAAAGCACCGCCTAGCGGTATTATTGTAAAGGGAATAGATAATTGCTTAGTAAGGCTTTCAAAATGTTGTAATCCTTTACCGGGAGACGAGATAGTCGGATATATAACGAAAGGAAGGGGCGTTTCTGTTCATAGAAGTGATTGTCCTAATGTTACAAACCTTACAGAGGATATAAATCGTCTAATTGATGTAGAATGGTTTAAGGCACATAATACTGAATATGTTGCTGAAATTGAGGTGTTCGCAAATGACAGAAACGGTTTATTCGCAGATGTTTCGTCGGCTATAAGTGATGCAAAAGGAAGAATAAACGCGATAAATGCAAGAGTTTTGCAAGATAGGGTTGCTATGTTTCAAGTTGAGGTACAGCTTACAGATATTGACCATTTAAATAAAGTTATAAAAGCATTAAGAAAAGTTGACAGCGTATATGAGGTACGCAGAAAGAAGAGTTAGGAGGAAAGGTATGCGACTTGTTATTCAAAGAGTTAAGTACGCATCTGTTAAAGTGGATGGGGAGCTAAAAGGAAAGATAGATAAAGGTTTTATGGTGCTTTTTGGTGTTAAAAAAGGAGACACCGAAAAGGATTTAGAATATTGTGTTAAAAAGTTGGTTGGATTAAGGGTTTTTGAAGATGAAAACGGAAAAATGAATTTATCTGTTAAAGATATAGAGGGAGATTTTTTGATTATTTCGCAGTTTACTTTATATGGATATACCAAAAAGGGTAATCGTCCGAGTTTTATTGATGCTGAGGATCCGGATAAAGCAAATGAAATGTATGAAAAATTTTTAGAAGAAGTAAAAAATGCATCCGGAAGGCGTGTTGAGAAGGGGGTTTTCGGGGCAGATATGAAAGTTGAACTTCTAAATGACGGACCTGTTACAATTTTGGTGGAGAGTCCGTTTAATAATTAGTAGATGTTGGAGGAGCTTATGATAGAGAAAATTCCTGTTGGGGTATTAATGCAGACTAATTGTTATATTGTTTATGATAAAGATACTAAAGATGCATTTGTAGTAGACCCGGGATACGAGGACAGCAGAATTACAGGTTTTATTTCTAAAAATAATTTGAAAGTTAAGTATATTTATTTGACACATTGCCATTTTGACCATATTTTTGGAGTTAATTGGCTTAAAAAGTGTGTTAATGCTCCTGTTATATGTCTTGATGAGGAAAAGGATAACTTAATGAATGAAGATGTAAATCTTGGAAAGGCAATTTTGCAAAAGTCGATTGTAGTTATACCGGATAAAGTGGTTATAGAAGGCGAAGAACTTGATGTTGGCAAGCTTAAATTTAAGGTTTTACATACTCCCGGTCATACTTCCGGTTCAAGTTCATTATACGGAGAAGGAATTCTTATTGCGGGAGACACGTTGTTTAATGGGACTTATGGAAGATGTGACTTGCCAACCGGGAATCTGTATGAGATGACAAAAACATTAAAAGAAAAGCTTTTTAAATTGCCGAGTAATACGATTGTTTATCCAGGGCATGGGGAGGAAACTACGATAGGTAACGAAAAAGAGGATATTGAGAGTGATTTGTAAATGTTATGTTACAGAAATGTAATGTAAAAAATGGCTGAAATATGTTAAAATATAGTACAAACATATGTAGTAATTTTACTTCTTTTAGGGGGAGTTACTTTGAAAAAATTATTTCTGTTTTTACTTGGAATTTATTTAATTTTTAATACAACATTTGCATTTTCTATGCCGGAAAATGTTCGTATAGGGCTTAGCTATGGCAGTAATGCTGTTAGCAGTTTTACTGTGTCTGCACCGTCAGGTGTTATGATTAGTGATATAGGGAAAATGAAGGGAACTGTTACTATTGAGAAAAGCGATGATAATAAGATAAAGGTAACGAGTTCGTCAAAGACGAAAAGTTGTACTGTTGACGAAGAGTACGGAGTTTCTATATCTACCATAGAAGATGATGAGTTTTTGTCGTATAACGGCAAAGAATATCGTGGGGCTCTTGTTATATTTAGACTTAGTGGAAGTGATATGACAGTTATAAATGTTTTGGACTTGGAAGAATATTTATATGGCGTAGTTCCAAAGGAAATTGCAACCGGTCATCCGCTAGAAGCTTTAAAAGCACAGGCTGTTGCCGCCAGAACATACACATGTACACAACTTAACAAGTATGATAAGTGGAATTTTGATCTTACATATACTACTTCCGATCAAGCGTATGGTGGAGTTGCTGTTGAAGAAGAAGACACAACTAAAGCTGTCGATAAAACAAGGGGCGAAATAGTAACATATGATGGCGAGCCGATTACAACATATTATTTTGCTACGAGTGCAGGTTTTACAGAGAGTTCTGAGAATGTTTGGGTATCAAAGGTTCCTTATCTTGTTGCGGTAGAAGATAAGTATCAACCTGAAAACCTTTCTACGTCAACATGGACAAAAACATTTACAGTTAAAGAATTAGAAAGTATTTTAGCTTCTAAATCTCAAAAAATAGGAAATCTTATTGGGTTAAACATATTAAAAAAATCTCCTAGCGGTTCGGTTTTAGAGCTTGAATTTGAAGGAAGTAAAGATAGTTATACTGTAACAAAAGAGAATGCAAGGTTTGTCTATGGAACAAGTGATGTAAAAAGTCAAGTTTATGATATTGAAACGGATGCTTCTATAAAAGTTATAGATGTTGACGGAAATGTTGTTACAAGAACATTTTCAGAAGCAAGGGTCGCAGCTGATAAAGGGTCGGAGAAAATATCTGTTGAAAATGATAAAATTTTTGTAAGAGGAAAAGATGAAGATAAGGAGTATCCTTATATCCCAACTAAATATACATTAAACGGAAAAGGTTGGGGGCATGGAGTCGGTATGAGTCAAAACGGGGCAATCGGTATGGCAAGAGAAGGTTTTTCTTATGATGAAATATTAAAATGGAAT
>CAZXFU010000084.1:0-5439 GCA_964640345.1 uncultured Eubacteriales bacterium | reverse complement strand
TCGACCAAGCTGGGGACCCAGAAGGGCGGCTATCTCAGCAAGGCCATGAACTCGGCGGCGATCGAGCAGGTCGTGACCGAGGACGACTGCGGCACGAAGGCCGGCATGCCGGTCGACGTCAACGACGACGACAGCATCGGAGCGGTCCTGCAGGAGGACGTCGCCGGCTTCAAGCCAGGCACGGTCATCACAAAGCCCGTGCTCGACAAGATCAGGGCGACGAAGGTCGACGAGATCGTCGTGCGCTCGCCTATCACGTGCGGGTGCAAGAACGGCCTCTGCAAGCGCTGCGTCGGCATGCGCGAGACTGGCCGCTTCCCCGACATCGGGTACAACGTCGGCATCAACGCGGCGTCGGCGCTTGGAGAGCAGATCGCGCAGAACAGCCTGAACTGCCTTGTCGAGGGTACTCTCGTCCGCATGGCAGACGGCTCATCCAAGCCCATCGAGGACATCAGGCCTGGGGAGTACGTGCTTGGCAGCGACATGCATGGCAATCTCGCTCCGACGCGCGTTGTCGACAGGTATGACAACGGGTTCCAGCCATGCGTCGACACGAAGTTCATAGTCAACGGCACACGTCGCAAGAGCGCCGGAATACATTTGCTGAGCACGACGGAACACCCGATACTTGGCGCCCGGTTTGTGTCTGGCCGGAAAGACGCGGCGTTTAACTGGGTTCCGCGCATGCTCAAGGTCGGCATGAAGTCAAAGCACTTTTACGCCTACGGTCCGTCGTCGTTTGACGACACCGGGTACAGGTACGAGCCGCTTGCGATGCTGCTCGGCGCACTGGTAGGCGACGGCTGCTATACCAGGTCAGTCAGCGGCGTACACCTGTCATGCGCAGACGAGTCTGAGGTGCAAGCTCTCAACAAGTCCATAGCAGGATCTGGTGTTAGGCTTGACAAGCTGCGCTATCGTGACGGCATCTATTACATGGTGGCGGCCAGCAGGGCGAATGCCGACAGGCGCGGCAATCCCGTCAAGAACTATCTCATAAAGCACGGGATGTACGGCAAGTACGCGCATGACAAAGACGTTCCGACGGATATTTGGGGGTGGGACAATGCGTCTGTGGCCGCGTTCATCGGCGGATTCGTTGCGGCCGGCGGAAGCGTTTACAGCAGTGACAAGAACGGCAAGCCTGGCGTTTCAGTAGCCTCCACAAGCACTGTCCTCCTTGGCCATCTGCGCGATCTGCTTCTTGTCAGGTTCGGGGTTATGACTTCCGAATTGACGGTCACCGGTAGGGCAGGCACTGGCAATTACACGCACGACCAGTATCAGTTTACGATCACGAAGGCCGCGGCAGTCAGACGGTTCGCGCAGGCTATTACGATTCCGGGTGCCAAGCAGCAGCGTCTCTCGGACATGGTGGCGGCTTATGGCGGAGGCAAGCGCGAGAGCGTTATGGCCTTTGTCCGCGTGGCACAGACGCCGATCGGTATTCGGCACGTGTACGATCTCGAGGTAGCGTGTGATGACCATATATATTTGCTTGAAAATGGCCTAATTGTGCACAATACGAAGCACAGCGGAAAGCGCTCCGACCTCGGCGCGTACGTTGGCTTCGATCCGCTCAAGAATCTGGCCACCATGCCGGCCGAGTACGACTCGAAGGCTTCCGTTGCGACGAGCGACGGCACGGTCAAGGCGATCGTCGACGCTCCGCAGGGCGGGCAGTACGTCGAGCTCGACGATGGTGACCGTGTCTACGTCCCGCCGTCTCTCAAGCCGACCGTAAAGGTAGGTGACATTCTCGAGGCTGGCGACGCGGTCTCGTCTGGCCTAGTTTCTCCTGCTGACGTCGTGGCTTACAAGGGCGTCGGCGAGGGGCGTCGCTATTTCGCGAACCGCTTCACGAAGGTGTTCCGCGACTCGCATTACGGTGTAAACCGCCGCAACGTCGAGGTGGTGGCCCGTGCGCTCGTCAACAACGTGAAGGTCGACAGTCCCGACTCCGAGGGCGACGCGCTTCCCGGGGACGTCGTGCGCTACAGCGCGTGGGCGAGCGGGTACCAGCCTCGCGCAGGTGCAGAGGAGCTTCCGCTCGCGAAGTCCGTCGGCCGCTACCTCGAGCGCCCCGTGCTCCATTACACGATAGGCACGCGCGTCACGCCGAACGTCGTGAAGTCGCTCAAGAAGCACAAGGTCGAGAGCCTGCTCACGAACACGTCCGCTCCCGGCGTCGAGCCTTACGCGGTTGGCGTCGTCGAGGCGCCGGCCTATTCAGGGGACTGGATGGCGCGTCTCGGGACCTCGTACCTCAAGGACCGTCTGCTCGAGGACGCGCAGCGCGGCGGGCATTCGGAGCTACACGGCGTGAACCCGATCCCCGGCATGGCAAAGGGAGTCGAGCTCGGCCGCGACATGTCGACGAAGGGGGAGTACTAGCATGGCCTCGCTCTTCGACGACTGGAGGGAGCTCGTGAGGAGCGGACTTAAGAGCTATCTCGAGGCCCTGCAGGGGCTTCAGGGCGGCCGCCGCTACCACCACGACAGGAAGGCCGCCGGCACTTCGGACGACGGAGGGGATAAGGACAAGCGGCGTGTAAGGCTGTGGATCCCCTTGCTTTGGGGCACGTTTTAGGGTATACTACGCTTATGGCTCGCAGAGGACAGTTGCTTTCGCTCATAGCCGGACGGCAGAAGGTCGCCGCCCAGCGTTCCGATGTCCTTCTCGGCTGCCTCCGCGGGGTCGTGAAGTCGGCGCAGGCGGCACCCAGCCAGAGCTACACGGACTGGCTCTCGCAGCAGTCCTCAGCACCGGTAGTCAGGCCGGCGGCGCCTCCGAAGCCGCAGACCGTCACTCCGTCCCCGAACGCGCCACAGCAGACGAACGTCGATTCGTGGACGCTTGGCGGGAACCGCCTCAGCCCGCAGGTGTCGGCGGACGGCAAGTCGTACGTCGGTTACGGCGACCAGAACGCGAACTTCGACAGGGCCAATGCGATCGCCAACAGGACGGGGGGCGGCGACGCCGATCCGTTCTTCGACGAGGCGAGGTCTAGGGCGCTCGCCGTGGGTGCGGACGACGTCGCGGAAGACCAGCTCAAGGCCAGGGAGAAAGAGTCGTTCAGGCGGTACGCGAAGAACCACGGCGGCTACGACCCGATGAGCTATGACGCCGTCAGGAAGCAGATCGACGAGGAGATGGGATCCGAAAGTGAGCTGGACGCCGACACGGCCCTGCGGAAGAACAACCAGAGCGCTTTCACGGACTTCCTCGACGACTGGGACAACAACGTCAGGATCCAGTGGAACGCCGCCAAGCATGGCGTAGGCCAGGTCGCACGTTTCGCTGGAAAGTGGATCGATCCGCGCAACTGGGGCTCGTCGACGCAGGCCAGGATCAACCGCATGAACGCCGACTCGGACATGGAGACTGCAAGCCGCCTCCACCACGAGCGGCAGCTGCGGCTGATGAAGAACTTCAATAATGCAGATCTTGACCTGTCCGACCCGCACAACAACAGCATGCTCGGCATGCTCAACTACGGCCTCAACTCGGCCGTCGGCGAGTTTGCGGGCGGCGAGCTGGCCACGGCGGGCCTTGGCACGGTGGCGAAGGGCGTCGGCAAGGGGATCGTCGCCGGGGGCTCGAAGCTCGGCAATCTCGCGCAGAAGGGTGTGACGGCTGCCACGAAGCCCGTCGTCGGGGCGCGAGTCGGCGGCTGGGCCGGCGGCGCGGCGAACCGCATGACGACCGGCGTGGCGAAGACCGTCGCCTCTCCGTTCACGATCGCCGGGCACATGTCGACCCCAATCACGACTTCCGGCAAGGTCGTCGGCGCGACAGGCCGCGCCGCATGGGACACGGGCAAGGCCGCGATGCGTCCGGCGGGCGACCTCCTGCATTATCTCAGGCACCCGTGGCAGAACACGAGCGCTGCATGGACGTACGCCAAGGCGCATCCGTTCATGGCCGCGGGACGCACGGCGTGGTATCCGGCCAGATACGGCTGGAACGTCGCGAAGCCGAGCGCCCGCCTCGCCAAGAACGTCGTCTCCAATCCGCAGGCGATGCACGCCCAGTCGATGTACAACGCCTACAACAACGCGAACGCCGGGGCCTATGGAGCGGCGGCCGGCGACGTCGCCTCGATGGGCGCGTTCGAGGCCCTCGGTCCGTGGGCGATTCCCGCGTACGTGGGCTACAGTGCCATGTCCGGCGGTGACGGACAATAGCTTGAACCATGGCTACTACTACGACAGACGAAGAGCCGATCGTCCCGCAGGGCGTGACCCTGAGGGCTTTCGACGACACGAAGGCGGCCCGCAAGGCCATCTACGACGGGACGCTCGAGGCGCTCTCGAAGCGCTTTCCGCTCGAGAACAAGAACTACAGGCTCGAGCTCTCGAACGTGAGGTACACGGGTCCGCAGGACTTCACGCTCGCCCAGCAGAAGGCCGCGCTCCTTGGCGACAAGCCCCTGCACACACCCGTGAGCGGGCACTTCAGGCTGTACCGCAAGTCCGACAACGCGCTCGTCGACGAGAAGGACGAGGTCGTCATGAACGTGCCGTACTACACGGACCGCGGCACGGTCATCAACAACGGCTCGGAGTACACGATCGCCAACCAGCTCCGCCTGCGCCCGGGCGTCTACACCCGCGTCCGCCGCTCCGGGGATGTTGAGACGCAGTTCAACGTGAAGCCGGGCACGGGCCGCGGCTTCCGTCTCCGCATGGAGCCGTCAACTGGCGTCGTCATGGTGAACGTTGGCCACGCCAACATGCCGATCTACCCGCTTCTCCGCGCCCTCGGCGTCTCTGGCCAGCAGATGGTCAAGGCATGGGGCGCTGACGTCGCGCACGCCAACGCCGCGAAGGCCGACACGGTCGCTGGCCGGGCGGCGGTAGACAAGCTCTACAAGGCGTTCGCCGGCTACAACGCGACCGCGCAGGATCTCGTCTCGAAGGAACGCTACCTAGCCGACACCCTTCCCAAGTTCGCGCTCGACCCTGGCGTCACGGCGCGGACGCTCGGCATCGCGGCCGAGGGCATCACGCCGGACGTCCTCCTCAGGGCGTCGTCGAAGATGTTCGCCGTGAACCGTGGCGAGGAGAAGGCGGACGACCGCGACAACCCCGGCTTCGCCAACGTGTTCGGAATCGACGACCTCTACCGCGAGCGTATCGAGAAGGACGCTGGCAAGCTCTCGCGCAACATCATGATGAAGGTCTCCCGCGCCGGCTCGCTCAAGCCTGTCGGAAGGGCGGCGTTCTCCGGGTGGCCGGACGAGCTCCTGCATGGCTCTGGACTCGCGATGCCGGGCGACAACTCGAATCCGATGGCGCTGGAGGAGCAGCTCCTCCGCGTGACGCGCATGGGCGAGGGCGGCATCGGCTCTGCTGACGTCGTGACGGACGAGGCGCGGCAGGTGAACTCCGGAAACCTCAATTTCATCGACCCGATCCAGGGGCCGGAGAACT
>CAZXFU010000083.1:0-5443 GCA_964640345.1 uncultured Eubacteriales bacterium | reverse complement strand
TCGGGTAATGTTAGTGTTTATTATAAGAATTCGGGAGAGTATTATTTATACTCTATGGATGAAGTACTAAGTGGCGAGTATAATGTTTCAGCATATTATGATGAGTTTAGTGAAAAGATTAGGGTTATAATCTTAACTTAGGTAGCCTAAATAAAAAAGGTAAATGAAGTGATGTCTCCTATTTGGAGTTTACATCACTTCATTTACCTTTTTTATTTAGGGTATTGTAATAATTCCAATATTGTGATATCATAATTAGAAAAATTAAGGAGGTTTTCAAATGAATCCATGGCATGATTTTGATCCAAAGAGGCTTAGTCCTGAAAGCTTTATAGCAATTATTGAAATACCTAAAGGCAGTAAGAAAAAGTATGAGCTTGATAAACAAACGGGTTTACTTATTTTAGATAGAATTTTGTATACTTCTACACATTATCCGGCAAATTATGGTTTTATACCACGTACATATTCTGATGACGGTGATCCTTTAGACGTTTTAGTTTTATGCCAAGAGAGTTTGGATCCGCTTACGATGGTTAGATGTTATCCAATTGGAGTTATAAATATGGAAGACAATGGGAAAAATGATGAGAAGATAATTGCTATCCCGGAAAAAGATCCTTCGTGGTCCGGATATAGGGATTTAAATAGTTTACCTAATCATATGTTCGAGGAAATTTCTCATTTTTTTGAAGTTTATAAGACGCTGGAGCATAAGCATACAGCAGTCAAAGAGGTGCTAGGAAGAGATGATGCGATAAGCATTATAAAATATGCTCTTAAAAAGTATGATGATAGCTTTGAGAACGGAAAGTTGAAGGTGGCACAGAAATGACAAGTAAAGAGAGAGCAAATTTAAGGAGTATGGCAAATTCTATTCAAGCGATTTTACAGATCGGGAAAAATGGGGTTTCAGATAATACTTTAAAGCAAATTGATGATGCACTGGAGGCGAGAGAGCTTATAAAAATTACTGTGCTTGAGACTTCAGGCGAAGATGTAAGAGAGTTGGCTCATGAGGTTGCTAGAATGGTTAATGCTGAGGTTGTTCAGTTTATTGGTAGTAAATTCGTATTATATAGAGAGAATACAAAGAAATAGTTAAAAGCTTTTAAGTTCCTGATTAGGTGGTGCTTAAAAGCTTTTGTTTTTGGTAATAAAAAGGAAATTCCTATTACATAAAAAATTATTTTTTGCAGTAAAATTATAATTATGCAAACTGTTTTTCACAAAAATTAACAACTTTTATAGGGAAAAAATATTTTTCAAAGACATGCAACGCCGATAAATAGTGCACTGTGCTGATAATTTTAAAAATGAAAATATTTTTTGAAAAGTATTGACATTTACATAAGAATAATATACAATTCGAAGAGTCGTTAGATTAATATGTAAACCCAACTGATAATTTAGATGGGGGGGAAGTTTAATGGATACCTCTTGAGATATTGCTGGTTCTCTTTTACGTTGTGAAATTAGCATATGGGATTAGAGAGAGGAGAAACAATATGAAGAAGCTACTTGCGGTTGCGTTGTCTTTGATTTTGGTTCTTGGTATGGCTTCTGTAGCTTTGGCTGCTGATGTGACGGATACGCGCTGTGGTGATATACCTCCGTATACATCTAGTCAAGAGGTAAGTGTTACCATTAATGGTTTTAAGGACCCTGGCGAGACTGGAGGACTACCGTCAAAGTATTGCGTTCGAGTGATATGGCGGGTACAGGACGGGGTCTATGACGTTTCTCAAGCAATTAAGAGCGGCAAGGAACTATACAAGTGGAATTGTAGAGAACTGGAGTATATTACTGGTGCAGATTTTGCCAGTGAGGATGCCAACAAGGCAAACTGGACTACTGTGCCTATGGTTGGATTTGAGGTTACCAATGCTTCAACTCCGGATAACGTTATTACGGCTACCCCGAGTTTGGAGGGTACCGATAATTGGGCTCAGTATATGAAGTCAGAGTCTATAACTGCTCAGAATACTACGATTGGCACTCAGACGGTTAATCCTGTTTCTAAGGAGAAGTTGGGCAGCGGTGAGGTGGGCCGTGTAGATGGCGATGGACCCTTTAGTAAGCAGGAGGTAAATGTTTACCAGTATACGTATACGTTAAATTGGGATTACGCTAAGCTAAATGCTAAAGCGTATGACCTTTGGCTGAATGGTGGTACAGCCAGCGAGACGGCTACTAATAAGTATGTAGTAACCATTGGCTTGAAGTAACTAAATTTTTAGAGAGCGAGAAATCGCTCTCTTTTCTGCGTTTCACATAAACTATTGACAAATCGAGAAAACAGAGATATAATTCATAAGTATTTGATTTTATGTAAAGTCAAAAATGTATTTTTTTGACGAGATATGTTTTTGCCTTTGCAAATAAAAGGTAGGAGGTAATCTCATGAAGCGACTCATGGCTATTTTTCTGGGAATCATATTGGTGGTACTTGGTGCAAATACTGCATGGGCAATCAATATTATCCCTCAGGACGGTGAACTGGCGACTATTGAGGTACCAACGGAACTTACAGAGACTCCAGACCCTAATGCAGAATTGGTTGGAATGCCCAACCAACTGGTCGAGGCAAGCTTTGCCGAGTGGGAAGATGGAGAGATGGACCCACAGGCTTTTTATGCCTACATGAGTAAGAACCAAAACTTGGATGATGGGGAAGTTTGGCTTGAGTGGTCGGAGAAAAGTCGTGCAACATACGGCTGTACTACGGCAAGTATCAGTTATACCAATCCGTCAAGTTCAAACATCGGAGTAATTCTTAAGATAGTTATTTCCGATGCGGAGTTACTAAATGATTTTGGCACTACTTTTAGAACCGATGAGGAAGTGTTAGAGTTAGCTAGTAAGGGAGTTGAAGCACTGGAAAATGGGATTCATATTACTGTAGCTGAAAAACTTGTTGCAAACAACTCAGCTTTTGCAGGCATGACAGCTGAAGAGCTTTGTGTAGATGGCTCTAAACTTCCGAAGCTTCTTGCTTCAAAAGGGTTTTTAGAAATGACAGAGGAAGAAATTAGTGAACTTAGCGTAGATAAGTTAACCGAGATGAGTGAAACTGAACGGTTGACTATTGCCATGCTAGGCGGCTATGATCCAAATACAATGTATATGGAAATAGCCAAATCCGGAGTAATAAAGCCCGGTTACCGGCTTAAGCAAATTGACCTTCATACGTTACCTGGTAAGGTTTGTTTGCCGGAAGGAACGTATAATGCATTCTTTATGGTAAACGGCTTTGATGCGTGGAAGAGCGAGTTGTCGGATTTTTCCATACAACTACCGCTTAAACTGACAATCAAAGAAGATTTGCCAGAAAATTTACAGGAAGAGTATGGCGTTACGTTGGCGAAGAAGATAAAGTAATGCTATATTCTATAGTGCTAACAATACTTATTGTTGGCACTATTTTTTTTGGGGGGAAATTATGTTAAAAATCTTGCGTTTACATAACAGGTATGATATACTAAAGCCGTGTGTCAAAATAATAATATTGAGGGAGGTGTACAATTGGACTTTCCCGGTTGTTAAGTTTGAATAGTGACTTATTAAAAGGAGGATTTAACATGAGAAGGAGTATTGCGGTAGCACTGGTTTTAGCTATATTGATGTCGATTTTCCCGACCGGGGCTTTTGCGGATTCGATTACTGAAATCAGTGTGGTTGAGGAAGCATCTGAAGTAAGTGAAGAGCTGAGTTCGGATTTAGAGGCTACTGAAGAAAGTACGAAGTCTGAAGTAAGTGAAGAGCCGAGTTCAGATTTGGAATCTACTGAAGAAAGTACGAAGTCTGAAGTGAGTGAAGAGCCGAGTTCAGATTTGGAATCTACTGAAAGCACGAATCCGGAGATAAGTGAAGAGTCGAAAGCTACTACTAGTGCAGAGCCGATTGAAACTCCAAAGCCTATGACCAAGGTTGACGATTCGATAAAGAATGATAATGGTCAGTTGGATGTTGAGGCGGAGTTGCCGAGTGGTAGTGACGTAGAGGTAAAAGAAGTGGAAAAAATACTTTCGGCTACATCGACTACGGCATCTACTGCGACTATGATGTCTGAATATCCTGTGAGAATTATAATTGAAAGCGGAGATGAGTCCACAGCGTTTTATCATGAGGGAGACTTGGTTACTGTTTCGACACCGTCGAAAGAGCATTACCAGTTTACTGGTTGGGAAGTTGAGAGTGAATCGAGTTTTGAAGTCATAAATAATAGATTCGTTATGCCGGCGAATCCGGTTACTTTGCAAGCTCAGTGGAAACCGGAAGTCTATAGTGTTACAGTCTATTTTATGACTGAGAGCGGTCGAATTCTTTCGAGTGCTTTGTTCTCTGATGTGACTTACGGTTATACGTATGAATTCCAGGGCGAACTTCCTGTAATATCTGGGTATACCGTAAGCAAAATTACCCGCAATGATGATACCGAATGGACCGATATTCCAAACTTCAAAGATTTCTTAAACGTAGAAATTAGTAAGAATGAGGAATTTGTTGTTTGGTATAAACCGTATAGCGTTGACTATACGGTCAATCATTATTTGCAAGATCTAGACGGCGGATATTCTAAGGTATATGAGTCAGAGACGAAGCTAGATGAGTTTGGTTCGACTGTTGAGGTTTCTCCGTTTGTTAATATCTATACAGGTTTTACCTGGCGTGGTATTGCGGAAGGGGAGAATGATAGTATAACTCTTGGCGTTGATAATAACGTTATAAACCTTTATTACACTAGAAATTCGTATGTGCTATATTACCAGAAGAC
Organism: uncultured Eubacteriales bacterium; assembly: GCA_964640345.1. Classification (GTDB taxonomy): domain Bacteria; phylum Bacillota; class Clostridia; order TANB77; family RGIG9151; genus RGIG9151. The sequence goes on along the minus strand of CAZXFU010000083.1, from coordinate 666 downwards.
CGATACGACAGATAGTATGAGGTATCTTTACGAGCAGACGTTTAACGTAAGTGATCTTGGAACTCCGACAAGAGTTGGTTATACTTTTGACGGTTGGATGACAAGTTCCGGTACTGATGTCTGCGGTGTGGATACCGGCGGTGTTACTTTCAAGATGCCGGCAAATGATGTAACGTTTGTTGCTAAATGGAAGGAATCTACTGCTAACTATACGGTTTATTATTGGGTAGAGTCTCTTGAGTCCGCTCAGGAATGGACTAATAATCATCATCATGATGGTGTTTATGAAGAACCCATCGGCTGGACGTTCCAGAGGACAATATCTGGTAGAGAAGGTACTGTCGGTTCGGTCATTACCATGGATATGGTAAATAACGATAGTGCTGTTGCTGAAGCTGAAATTGATACATATGGATATAGCTACTGCAAGATGGACCAGAATGTCACTATAGCGGCTGATGGTACATCAGTAGTTAATGTTTACTACAAGGCGAACATATTTAGCTATCATTTCCATAATAAGGCTGGAGGCAACTATTCTTTTACTTCCGATGGCAAGAATCATCCGGAAGGTATGCTTTACAATAAGTATGCTACAAGTAATATGGCTTTTTGGCCGTTTAAGAATGGAAGCAAGATTATTGTATGGCATAAAGATAGCCCCAG
>CAZXFU010000082.1:0-5443 GCA_964640345.1 uncultured Eubacteriales bacterium | reverse complement strand
TGCGACGTTTTATATCTTACATCATTGCTTCGTCCTTGTCAACACCTTTTTTGAATTTTTTCAAATATTTATAATTAATTTTTGATGAAATTTTTATTCGAGTCAAATAGCTTAATCTAAATATATTCTTTTCACTAGTGAATCTACCTCTTTGCAACACAATCTATATAATAATTATGCCATAACTTTAATCATTTAAAATACTTTTGCAAAGCCTCTGAAATTCTAATTTGCCCCTCTTCTTCCATATCAACAAGCGGCATCCTACATTTCCCTACATCAAATCCAATCTGCCTTACAGCTTCCTTTACCGGAATAGGATTCACTTCTGAAAATAGCACTTTTATTAAATTTAACGCCATTAACTGTAACTTTCTTGCACGATCAATATCTCCATGTAAGAAACTGTAAACCATGTTATGCACATCATTTGGAATAACATTTGCTGAAACCGAAATAACGCCTTTCCCACCTAGAGCCAAAATAGGAACAACCTGATCATCATTTCCAGAGTAAACATATAACTCATCCTTGCACATATCTATAATTTCCGCAATTTGTGAAAAATTACCGCCGGCTTCCTTAATTCCAACTATATTTTCAATTTTTGACAACTCGTATGCTGTTTTTGCCATCATATTAAGTCCTGTTCTACTCGGAACATTATACATTATTATCGGGAGACTAACATTCTCAGCGATTGACTTATAGTGTGCAATAAGCCCTCTTTGAGTAGTCTTATTGTAATAAGGCGTAACAATTAAAAGTCCATCTGCTCCGGCACTTTCTGCAAATTTCGAAAACTCAATAACAGATTTCGTATTATTCCCGCCTGTTCCTGCAATAACCGGAATTCTCCCATCAACTCTATTAACAGTAAAACTTATAACACTTCTTTTCTCCTCATCAGTCATTGTTGACGGTTCTCCGGTAGTTCCGCAAACAATAATTGCATCTGTTTCATTATCAAGCTGAAAATCAATAAGTTCAGATAAAACTTCAAAATTAACACCTTCATCAGTAAAAGGAGTAACTAATGCCACCCCAGAACCACTAAAAAGTATTTTTTTCATAAAAACACCCCTCCCAATCAATCTATATGGGAAGGGTGTTTAATTAATACCTTATTTCTTTTCTTTTTTTATCTCAATTTTAAGTTCATCAAGTTGCTTCTGTGTAACCTCTCCAGGTGCACCCATAAGCAAGTCCTGAGCATTTTTATTCATAGGGAATGCAATTATTTCTCTTATATTTGGCTCATTCGCAAGCATCATAACAATCCTGTCAATTCCGGGTGCAATACCGGCGTGAGGTGGTGCACCAAATTTAAATGCATTATATAATGCCGGGAACTTTGTTTCAACAACTTCGGGCGGATATCCGGCAATTTCAAACGCCTTTACCATTATCTCGGGTTCGTGATTTCTTACAGCACCGGAAGACAACTCTATTCCATTACAAACAATATCATATTGATAAGCTTCAATTTCTAAAGGATTTTTTGTCATTAACGCTTCCATTCCGCCCTGTGGCATAGAGAACGGATTATGCGAAAAACAAATCTCTCCTGTTTCTTCATCCTTCTCAAACATAGGAAAGTCAACAATCCAGCAGAATTTGTACACATTTTTTTCAATAATATCTAGCTTTGCACCAGCTTCATTCCTAAGCAAACCTGCAAGTTTTGGTGCTCTGTCTTTTTCATCTGCAATAAATAAAGCGGCTGAATTATTTTTCAAGCCAAGTTCTCTTATTAATGCACTCTTTTCATCATCGCTTAAGTATTTTGTAATACCACCGGAGAACTCTCCGCTTTCTCCGATCTTTATCCATGAAACACCTTTACCTTCATTTTGAGTAATAAATGTATTAAGATTATCGAAAAAACTTCTTGGTTGATTGAAGTTATTAATTCCTATTGCTTTTATAACTTTTCCTTTAAAGAATCCGATTTCTGTATCCGAGAAAATCTTTGTAACATCGTGTATAATAAGAGGATTCCTTAAATCAGGCTTATCCGAACCGTACTTTTCCATAGCATCTACATACTTAATACGTGGAAACGGCACCTCTGCCACTTTCCAATTTGAGAACTCTGCAAATGTTCTTGATAGTACATCTTCCATAACCGTAAAAACATCTTCTTGCTCTGCAAAAGCCATTTCCATATCAAGCTGATAAAACTCTCCAGGAGATCTGTCAGCTCTTGCATCTTCATCTCTAAAACATGGTGCAATTTGAAAATATTTATCTACACCCGAAACCATTAATAATTGTTTGAACTGCTGTGGAGCCTGAGGAAGTGCATAAAACTTCCCCGGGTGGACACGGCTTGGTACCAGATAATCTCTAGCTCCTTCAGGCGATGAACTTGTTAAAATAGGTGTTTGAATCTCAAAAAATCCCTTTTCGCACATCGCATTTCTCAAAAATCTAATAACCTTTGAACGCAAAACAAGTTTATCTTTATTAATAGGATTTCTCAAATCTAAAAATCTATATTTAAGCCTTATATCCTCTCTTGATTCAGTTGAATTGTTAACTTCAAAAGGAAGTAATTCTCTACATCTTCCGAGAACTTCAATCTTTTCAGGAACAATTTCAATTTCGCCTGTTGGCAAATCATGATTCGGTGCACTCCTTTTTATTACAGTACCCACAACAGAAATTGTAGATTCCCTTTGTATACCTCTAATTTGTGTCTTTGTATCTTCATCAGATGCAACAACCTGAGTAACACCGTAAAAATCTCGTACAGTAAAGAACACCACTGCACCCAAATCTCGCACAGTGTCTAACCATCCAGCCAATTTTACCCTTTTGTCAACATCGCTAACTTTTAACTCTCCGCAAGTATTTGTTCTATACATACAAAGACCTCCTTCTATACTCTTGCCTTCTTCCACATAATATTACAAGAAATCATTATTGTCAATAAATTTTATATTACAAAAATATACACCAATTGACTACTACCAAAAAAGTCAATTGGTGTATATTTTTATTTTGCGAAATAATGATCTCCGATAACTCTCACAATTGGTCTACTCCAAATCCACTTACTTGTACTAGTTGATGGATTAAAGAAATAAATTGAGCCGCCGCTCGGGTCCCAACCGTTTAATGCATCTCTTGCAGCTTTTACCGCCGTTGTAGTCGGCTCCATGTTTATTTGCCCATCCTTTACGGAATCAAAAGCTCCAGTCTGATAAACCACTCCTGCAATTGTATTGGGAAATCCGGCATGATTAACCCTATTTAAAATAACCGCTCCTACTGCAACTTGTCCTTCATACGGCTCTCCTCTTGCTTCCCCGCTTATTGCCCTTGCAAGCAAATTTAAATTGTTGTTACTTTGAGTATTATTTGTGCCGGAAATACCTAGTGCCGCTAATGTTTCACTTCCGGCAACACCATCGGCAGTAAGTCCGTTTTTCTGTTGAAACTTTTTTACCGCATTATATGTTCCTGTTCCGTAAGTACCGTCTATTGCCCCATTATAATAACCCCAATTTTTCAATTTTGTTTGTATTTGGATTACTTCATCTCCTATTGAACCCCAATATGAATTTACTCTGACTTCATTGTTAAAAATTAAATTAACGCCTACATAACAATAAAAAACTATAACCAAAATTGCTATCTCTCTTTTCATACAAAACCTCCTCAAGTTTTATTTTGCTTTATTTTTCCCTTAAAACAAAAAAAATACTCTCGTTTTCACGAGAGTATTTAAGTTGGTTAGTCGCAAAGTTCCAGGTTTTCAAGCTCATACAGAGCTTTCTTTACGTAATCTTCAATTCCATAGTTCCTCATCATTGTACGCATCTCTTCACTACTGTATCTTGTAAGGCTCTCATAAGGATAATCATCTTTGAAAACACAGTTTTTACGGTAAATCTCAGAAATATCCAACTTCTCAATTGCCTGCATAGCAGCCCAATTGAGCATTTCCTTAACTTCGTAACTCTCATATACCTTGTCCAACAAGGCAGCGATGTCAGCCTCATAATCCCTATTCATACTCCTACCTCCTAATTTTAGTAGATACTGTGCTACATACCATACAAATCGTTCCTTATTTAAGATACCACATTATGTACACTAAGTCAATAAAAAATAAATAGATTTTAAAAAAGTATAAACACGATTGCTTTGGTAATAATGTAAATATCAATTATTTGAAAAGGAGGGTTTATTTTGATAAACAAGGTAGAAATATGCGGAGTTAATACTTCTAAATTACCTGTGCTATCAAATGAAGAAAAACACGAGCTTTTAATTAAAATAAAAAACGGAGACAAAGATGCAAGGCAAGAATTTATAAATGGTAATTTAAGGCTGGTTTTAAGTGTAATTCAGAGATTTGCAAATCGTGGTGAAAATATTGACGATTTATTTCAAATCGGTTGTATCGGCTTAATAAAGTCAATAGACAATTTTGATTTAAAATATGAAGTTACATTTTCTACTTACGCAGTCCCAATGATTATAGGTGAAATTCGACGTTATTTAAGAGATAATAATTCTATTAGAGTTAGCCGTTCATTAAAAGATACTGCCTATAAGGCTCTACAAGCTAAGGAAAAGCTTATGAGCTTAAATAATAAAGAGCCTACCATAATGGAAATTGCAAAAGAACTTGGACTTCCCAAAGAAGAAGTCGTTTTCTCGCTAGACGCAATTCAAGATCCTATTTCTCTGTTTGAGCCGGTTTATCATGATGACGGAGACGCTATGTTTGTTATGGACCAAGTTAGTGACACTAAAAATACTGATGAAAAGTGGATATCAAATTTAGCTATTAAAGAAGCAATGTCCAAATTAAATGACAGAGAAAAAATGATTTTACAGAAACGCTTTTTTGATGGGCGAACCCAAATTGAAGTTGCTGATGAAATCGGTATTTCTCAAGCACAAGTTTCAAGGTTGGAAAAAAGTGCATTGCTACACATGCGTAGGCACATTTAATTTTGCTTTTGAATATATTTTAGTATAAATTGTTTTTATTGCAATTTATACTAAAATGGAGGTACATATATGAGTAAAATGGTGGATTTTAGGCACAAAGAAGTTATTAATATTTGCGATGCCAAAAGGCTTGGATGTGTTTGTGATGTTGATATAGACTTTTGTACCGGGACAGTAAATGCTATTGTTGTACCGGGTTGCGGTGGAAATGGCTTTTTTCCCTGCTTTTTTCGTGGGAATGGAGATATAGTTATTCCTTGGGAGAATATTAGGCGAATCGGCGAAGAAATAATTTTAGTAGAAATTTAAGAAAGGTACTAATATCCCACCAATTATTCCCGAAGCAAAAATAAACCATATCGGATGCAATTTTGTTTTTTGAAGTAAAACCAATATTACAAAAAACATCCCTGTTTCAAATAATTTTAACGAAAATTCTGATGTAAATAACGCTTCTTTTATTATCTCAATT
>CAZXFU010000081.1:0-5684 GCA_964640345.1 uncultured Eubacteriales bacterium | reverse complement strand
TACCTGACAAGTGTGTGACGTCTGAATTTTACCTAATATGGTATTTTGGTAAGTAATAATCCTACCAGTTCCGCTACATGCCTTGCACGTCTTAACTTCTGTTCCGGGCTTTGCACCGGTTCCATTACATGATGTGCATTTTACAAACTTTTCTATCTCAATTTCCTTAGTAACACCATTTGCAGCCTCTTCAAACGAAATATCAACAGCTATAGAAATATTTGCACCTTTCTTAGCTCCTGTCTCGCCCCTGCTCCGGTTTGAACCCGAGTTAAAAAATTCCTCAAATATATCACTTATTCCTCCAAAACCACCACCGGTAAACTCAAATCCGGAGCCGTTAAATCCTCCTGTAAATCCATTAAATCCACTGAAACCGCCATATCCAGCACCGCCGTTCATAGGATCTGCCGTTCCGAATTGGTCATAATTCGACTTCTTTTGAGGATCACTTAAGACTTCATAAGCCTCATTTATCTCTTTGAACTTAGCTTCTGCTTCCTTATCGCCCGGATGTAGATCCGGATGATACTGTTTAGCCATTTTCCTATATGCTTTTTTTATTTCATCTTCAGAAGCCGTTTTAGAAACACCTAAAACCGCGTATAAATCTTGTGCCATCTATCAAACACTCCCAATTACTTGTTTTCATCATCAACAACGTTGTAATCAGCATCAACAACATTATCATCATTTGATGCTGGATTAGCACCTTGGTCAGCACTTTGAACTCCATCAGCCGCTTTTTGTTGTTCTTGTGATACTGTTTGATACAACTTTTCGGATACACTATAACATGCTTCTTGTAATTTCTTAGCAGCAGCGTCAATAGCATCGATATCCGTTCCTTCTAAAGCTTTCTTTGTATTCGCAATTTCAGCTTCAATCTTTGCTTTTTCGTCAGCAGAAATCTTATCTCCAAGTTCTTTTAATGCTTTTTCACTGCTATATACAATAGAATCCGCATTATTTCTTGCCTCTGCTTCTTTTTTCTTCTTTTTATCTTCTTCAGCATATTGTTCAGCTTCTTTTACAGCCTTTTCAATATCTGCATCACTTAAATTTGAACTTGCAGTTATCGTGATGTTTTGTTCGTTGCCTGTTCCCAAATCCTTTGCAGAAACGTGAACAATACCATTAGCGTCAATATCAAATGTAACTTCGATTTGTGGCACTCCACGAGGAGCAGCCGGAATTCCCGTAAGTTGGAATCTGCCTAATGTTTTGTTATATGCAGCCATTTCTCTTTCGCCCTGTAAAACATGGACCTCAACACTTGTTTGACCATCTGCTGCCGTTGAAAATACTTGACTCTTCTTTGTAGGAATTGTCGTATTTCTTTCAATTAATTTTGTGAATACACCACCGTATGTTTCAATACCGAGTGAAAGCGGAGTAACATCAAGCAACAATAAATCCTTAACATCTCCTGCCAATACGCCGGCTTGAATCGAGGCACCAATTGCAACACATTCGTCAGGGTTAATTCCCTTAAATGGTTCTTTACCTGTTAATTTCTTAACCAACGCTTCTACCATAGGAACCCTTGTTGAACCGCCGACTAACAATACCTTGTCTAAGTCACTTGCTGATAAACCTGCATCTTTTAATGCCTGATTAACAGGTTCTGTTGTTGATTCAACCAAATCACCTATCAGTTCTTCAAACTTAGCTCTTGTTAAGTCAATATTCATATGCTTTGGACCGGATTCATTAGCTGTGATAAACGGTAAGTTAATATTAGCGGAAGTTACACTGGAAAGCTCTATTTTAGCTTTTTCTGCAGCTTCTTTTAATCTCTGCATAGCCATATTATCTGTTTTTAAGTCTATTCCATTTTCTTTCTTAAAGCTTTCAACTAAGAAATCAATAATTCTGTTATCAAAGTCATCGCCACCAAGTCTGTTATTACCGCTTGTAGCTAAAACTTCGAGTACACCTTCGCCGATTTCCAAGATAGAGACATCGAATGTACCGCCACCAAGATCATAAACCATAACTTTTTGTTCTTTTTCTTTATCAAATCCATATGCTAAAGCTGCTGCAGTAGGTTCGTTTATAATTCTTAAAACTTCCAAGCCTGCAATTTTACCGGCATCCTTTGTTGCCTGTCTTTGAGCATCACTAAAGTATGCAGGTACTGTAATAACAGCCTGTGTAACTGTTTCTCCTAAGTAACTCTCAGCATCTGATTTTAACTTTTGAAGAATCATTGCAGAAATCTCTTGTGGAGAATACTTTTTACCGTCAATTTCAACTCTTCTATCTGTACCCATATCTCTCTTTATAGAAATAATTGTTCTTCCAGGGTTTGTAACTGCCTGTCTTTTTGCAATTTGACCTGCCAGTCTCTCGCCTGTTTTTGTGAACGCAACAACTGAAGGTGTTGTTCTCGAACCTTCTGTATTTGTTATTACTACCGGGCTACCACCTTCCATTACCGCAACACATGAATTAGTTGTACCTAAATCAATACCTATAATCTTTGACATAAAAATCTCTTCCTTTCATTTTTTACATAAATATATTTTTGCAATTTAGTTGCAAATTTATTCCAAAAACTAATTTGCAACTACTACCATACTATGTCTTATAATCCTATCTTTTAACTTATATCCTTTTTTTAGTTCCTTTTGGATAATATTCTCGCCAAGATTTTCATCTTCAACATGCATAACTGCGTCGTGTAAATTTGGATCAAAAGGTTCTCCAACAGCCTTAATTTCTTCTGCACCAAGTTTTTTCAGTACATCTTCAAACTGTTTACAAACCATCTCAATTCCATTCTTCCATGCCTTAGACTTCTCATCATCGGCTTCTATTGTAACTGCACTTTTTTCTAATGTATCTAGGACTGGTAAAAACTCAGTTATAAGTTCAGCAGAAATAATTGCATATAAAGCATCTTTTTCTTTAGTAATCCTCTTCTTATAATTCTCAAAATCAGCCTTATTTCTTTGAAGCTGTGCATAATATTCCTCAGCCAATGCATTAGTTTCCTTTTCTTCTTTCGCCATATCTTCCTTATTCGCTTCAACACCTTGCATTTCTTCCATTTTATAACCTCCCTATTATTCGCTAAGCAATCGTTTTACATACCCGATAACCTTGCTATAATCCATTCTCTTAGGTCCAATAATAGCAATATCGCCTTTATCTTGATAAGGGAAAATAACAACGCCATAATCCTTTAGCTGTTCAAACGAGTTTTCTTTTCCAATCTTTACTGTAACTTCAGAATCATACGGTTCCGAAAAAAGACCTTTTAAGAACTCTTCTTCTTCAAGCATATACATAAACTTTCGTAAGCTTTCTATATCATTAAATTCCGGATAATCAAAAACATTATTACGACCATACAAGAATATCCCATCATCATCTTTAGAAATCGACGTATAGTGTGTAGCACCAGATAACGCCATAGTCGCATTTTGAAGAGCATCCTTATCATTTTTAGATAGAGAATCCAAAAACTTAGAAATTTCTTCCTCGCTCACATTATCCGCATTCATAATATCATCTACATAATATCTGTACCCTAAATCCGAAGGAATTCTTCCTGAAGACGTATGTGTTTTTTCGAGTAACCCCATTTCCTCCATTTCTGCCATCTCGTTGCGAATAGTTGCAGAACTAAGTTCAAGCCCATAATCATTGGCAATCATTTTCGAGGCAATAGGTTCCGCACTATTAACATAGTAATCTACAATTGCTTGCAGAATTCGCTTTTTCCTATCATCAAGAAACATTTTTATTCTCCTCTTTTCGAATTAGCACTCCTTTTATCAGACTGCTAATTTCAATGTTAAAAATACCACTTAACTTGCAACCTGTCAATAGGTTTATTAAAATTTTTTCAAAATAAAAGAACTAACATACTCTCATATAACCGAAATGACTTGCAATGCTTTAACTCTGCCAAAAATTTATGGTATTCCACATTTAGTCTCCTGTTCGTGTGACAATCTACCGTCAACCATGCTCTTTTAAAAGTGATTTTGCACTCAAAGTTTTCACTTTGAGTGCAATTATCATTTCTCCTTTATTGCGTGTTTGATTCTAGTTTTTTATATTTGAAAGCATCGTCTATCTTCTCTACAGCTCTATTTTCCTACTCTCGAAAACACTTTCTTACTTTATACTTTTTTATAAAAAAATTGCATGACTAGAAGTGTTTCCGGCCATCGTTTTTTATCCTCTAAGCTTGTTAACTTCTTTTTGAAGTACTTCTACAACATAGTCAATATCATCCGTTGTATTTTCAACGCCAATAGTAAACCTTAATGAACTCTTTATACTCTCATCATCAATTCCCATCGCTTTTAGAACATGTGACGGTTTCGGATTTCTTGAACTGCAAGCCGAACCACCTGACGAAGATATTCCATGGAAATTAAGCAACTCGAGAAGAACTCTGCCAGGCACTCTTTCAAATGAAAAATTAACATTCCCCGGTAGTCTTAATGTCCTATGGCCATTTAATTTTACATCCTCTATTTTACTTTCAACTTCATTTATAAAACGTTCTCTTAAATCTAAAATTTTAGCAGTGTTTTTATCAAAATCACGATATGCCACATAAATAGCCTTTCCAAGTCCAACAATCGCCGAAACATTTTCGGTTCCTGCACGTTTCCCGGCTTCCTGTCCACCGCCATGAATCAAATTTTCAATCTCTACTCCATTTTTTATATATAAAGCTCCTATCCCCTTTGGTCCATAAAACTTATGCCCTGACATAGAAAGCATATCAACACCTAAATCTTTAACATCTATCCTAACACTTCCGACCGCTTGAACAGCATCAGTGTGAAAATATATATCATGTTCCCTTGAAATCTCAGAAATTTCTTTTATCGGCTGAATTGTACCAACCTCATTATTAGCAAACATAACAGAAATCAAAATAGTATTTTTCCTTATAGAATTCTTTAGCTTCTCCAAATCAACAATACCATACTTGTCAACATCAAGATACGTCACTTCAAAGCCATGCTTTTCCAAAAAAGCACATGAATTAATTATTGCCGGATGCTCAATTACAGTAGTAATAATATGATTACCTCTAGCCATGTTAGCAAAAGCAATCCCTTTTAATGCCCAATTGTCTGCCTCAGTTCCTCCGGCAGTAAAAAAAATTTCATCAGCATCAGCACCGATTGCTCGAGCCACTCGCTCTTTTGCAACCTCTATGGCACTCTTATTATCCTTTCCCAATCTATAAACAGACGATGGATTTCCGAATTTTTCTGTAAAAAAAGGCACCATCTCTTCAAAAACTTCATTACTCACAAACGTAGTTGCGGCATGATCCAAATACACATTCCTCTCCACTTACCTCACTCCTTAAGACATTATATGCTTTTTTGTCTCCTTATGTACCCAAAGCAAAAAAGTGGCTGTAAAAAAACGAGGCTACTGAAAAAACTTTGGAAATAAAAAGATAGCACAAAGGTAATATAGTTTAAAAGATGCGAATATTCACAGGAAACCATCCTACAGCGTAGGATAAGAGGTTTCCGTTGCGGACGTAACACTGCGTGTTTCACGCAGATGTACGTCCCATGCAAAGGTTCTCTAATTACTTTAGTAATTAGCTAGAACCTACTGCCGTGAATCCTGAGCAACGTTAAACTATATTACCTTTGTGCTATCTTTTTATTTCCAAAGTTTTTTCAGTAGCC